>JAKONH010000312.1 GCA_022702045.1 Spirosomataceae bacterium | reverse complement strand
GTACGCCGTAGCCAATTACTGCAATGGTTTCATCGTTCAGCACCTCACGGGCTTTTTCGAGCGGAAACTCTTCCCGCGTAACAACTTGTTCTTCAACTCCTCCGAAATTAATCGTTGCCATAATTCTCTTTTTGGTTTGTACTCTTGTTTTGAGGGTTACTACTTTGGTTAGCTGTAATCACTGATACGGCTGATTTTGCCGTCGTTGCATTCGAAGATAGAGACGCCACGCAACTCGATTTTCTGGTTAGCCCTCCAGCCGTTGGGCAGATCCTGCGCTACTACCGCGCTGTAGGTCAGTTCGATAGCGGCCCGGTCGTCGGTGATGATCTGCGTAACGATTTCCTGCCGGCGCGCCGAAAAAAGGGGTGCTACCTGGGTTGCCTGTTCAGCGAATGCCTGTTTGCCTGTAAGTGTCATTGTTCCGCCTGCGTTCGACACATTCTCGAAGCGAATATCGTCGTGTAGCACCGCCAGCATGCCCGGAACATCGTTCCGATTGTAAGCGTCCACATAGGCGTCGATAAGCTGCTCGAGTGTCATCCGTCGTAGTCGCTACAGGTAATAGGCCCAGTCGGCTTCGGGTAGGTACTCGACCAGCCCTTTCTCAGTTTTGCCCACAGCAACCCGACCCGATCGCACAAATTCCAGGATTTCGTACTGCTTCAAATAGCCAAAGAAGTCGAAGATCTCTTCGTTGTTCCCTGTTTTCTCGATCACGACGTAATCCAATCCCCAGTATACGACCCAGGCTTTGTACTGTTTGTTGATCGTTTCGACGTCCAGCGATTTACCGCCCAGTGGAGTCGAAATTTTGAACAGCGCGATTTCGTTGTAAACGATCTCGTCGTTGAGGTAGCCGAATACCGCCATAACCTCGACAATCTTGCGAATCTGCCGGACAAGCTTTTCGACATCTTCCCGCGCTTCATGCTTGATAACAATCGTGAAGCGCGATACCCCTTTACGTTCGGTTTCCGATACGGTCAGGCTCTCGATATTGACGCGTCGACGAGTGAAAATAATCGTGATGCGGTTGAGCAGCCCGATTGTATTCTCCGTGAATATGCAGATAGTGTAGGTGGTCATCTTGAACTATGATTTTGCTTTATTGTCTTGATCTGTGCTTCGTTTGATTACGTTGGTTCCGCTGATCGCTTACATCACTGCATCAGAGCAATCAAACGAATCACAGTTCAGAAAATAAGTCAGGACAGTCGAATCTGCGAGACGCTGGCACCGGCGGGTACCATTGGGAATACATTTTCCTCCTTTTCGACGACCACTTCCAGCAGATAGGGACCGTCGTGCGCCAGCATGGTGTCGAGCGCATCGGACAGGTTCTCGCGGGCGTCGCAGGTTTGGCCATCCATACCGAAGCCACGGGCGATGGTGATGAAATCAGGATTCTGCAACTCCACGAATGAGTAGCGACGCTGATGGAACAACTGCTGCCACTGCCGGACCATACCCAAAAAATTATTGTTCAGAATGATGGCCTTAACCGGTTGCTTGTTCTGTACGATCGTACCCAGTTCCTGTAAGGTCATCTGAAAACAACCGTCGCCGATGATGGCAACGACCTGCCGGTCTGGAGCGCCTACCTGTGCCCCAAACGCAGCGGGGAGCGCAAAGCCCATCGTGCCCATACCACCCGACGTAACGAGGCTGTTCGGACGCCGGAATTGATAGTAGCGCGACGCCATCATTTGATGCTGACCAACGTCGGTAACCAGTACGGCTTCCCCCTTGGTTTTGGTAGATAGCATGTCGATTACCTCGGCCATACGAATCTTGCCTTCGGTAGACGACAGTTCTGGAACAGTGATCTGCTCGTGCTCGATCGCATCGTACTTACGGAACTCATTGCGCCAGACGGTAAAGTCGTTGGGGTTGATGAGCGGCAATAACGCCTTTAGTGTTTCTTTTGCATCGCCAACAACCGGCGCGTCGGCTTTGATAATCTTGTCAATTTCAGACGGGTCGATTTCAATGTGAATGACCTTTGCCTGTTTGATAAACTTGCTGGCGTCGCCCGTTACGCGGTCATCGAAACGCATACCGATAGCGATAACGACGTCGGCCTGATCGGTCAGCACGTTGGTACCGTAGTTACCGTGCATACCCAGCCAGCCTACATACAGCGGATGATCAACTGGAATGGTCGACTGGCCGAGCAGTGTCGTAGCTACCGGAATACCTGCTTTCTCAGCGAGCTGACGCAGTTCGTTTTCGGCTTTGGCAAGCTGCACACCGTGTCCTGCCAGGATATAGGGCCGCCTGGCGTTGTTGATCAGTCGGGCGGCCGCTTCTACCTGTTCCGCTTTCGGAACCAGTCGTGGCCGGTAACTGATAATCGATTGACACCGTTCGTAGTGAAACGGCTTGGTCATCAGCTCCAGCTGCGCACTTTTAGTCATGTCGATCAGCACCGGTCCGGGCCGGCCTGACTGCGCGATGTAGAACGCTTTCGACAGAATACCGGGTACTTCGTCGGCGTCAGTGATCTGGTAGTTCCATTTTGTAATCGGCATTGTTACGCCCATCACATCGGCTTCCTGAAACGCATCGGTACCCAGTAGTTTCCGGCCTACCTGCCCAACGATACACACCAGCGGTGTCGAATCGATCAGGGCATCGGCAATGGCCGTTACAAGGTTGGTGGCGCCGGGTCCCGACGTGACCAGGCAAACGCCGGCACGACCCTGCATCCGGGCGTATCCCTGGGCTGCGTGACCCGCGCCCTGTTCGTGCCTGACAAGAATATGGTTGAGCCGATCCTGGAAGTCGTACAGCGCATCATATACTGGCATGATGGCGCCCCCCGGATAGCCAAAGATCGTATCAACACCTTCGGCCACTAACGACTCCATTAGGGCCTGTGCACCGCTTCGAAACGTTACGGGTGCCGTTTCCTGAGGGGCTAATTCGTTGATTGAGTTGACTCCTGTAGAGTCGAGAACGACACTGGCAATTGTTTCCATGATACCCGGTCGGTTTAAAGTCGTATTTGTTGTCTGTGAGTTTGTGAATTACACTTCGTCGGTGACGCAGCCTTCGCTGGCTGATTTAACGTTGCGAATGTATTTGCCCAACACGCCTTTGACGAAGCGGGGAGCAGGTGGCGTCCACTGCCGGCGACGATCGGCCAGCTCTTCGTCGGATACATGCAGCGTAATTTCGCGGCCAATAGTGTCGATCGTGATCTGGTCACCGTCTTTTACCAAGGCAATTGGTCCACCTTCGAAGGCTTCCGGGGTAATGTGACCGACTACGAAGCCGTGTGTACCACCCGAAAAACGCCCGTCGGTAATCAGCGCTACCTTGTCGCCGAATCCGGCACCCATAACGGCAGAGGTCGGCTTCAGCATCTCGCTCATACCCGGTCCGCCTTTGGGGCCGGCATTGCGAATGACGATAACTTGTCCGGCTTTGATACCGCCGTTTTGCAACGCGTCGATCACGTCACCTTCGTGTTCACATACCTTGGCGATACCTTCGAAACGTTCACCTTCCTTACCCGTAATCTTAGCGACACTACCTGTTGGTGCCAGGTTACCCCGCAGAATCTGGATGTGTCCCGTTTTCTTGATTGGGTTCGTCAACGGATGGATGATCTGTTGCGCGTCGAAATCGAGATCCGGAATGTCAACAAGGTTTTCCGCGACGGTTTTGCCGGTGACGGTCATACAGTCGCCGTGAAGCATACCATTTTTGAGCAGGTACTTCATCACAGCCGGTACACCACCGATTGCCAGCATATCTTCCATATAATACTTGCCGCTGGGTTTCAGATCAGCCAGCAGTGGGACACGGTTGCTGATTGCCTGAATGTCGTCGATCGTCAGTGACAGACCGGCCGACCGGGCAATGGCCAGGAAGTGTAGTACGGCATTGGTCGATCCGCCCAACGCCATAACGACCGTCAGGGCGTTTTCCAGCGATTTCGGCGTGATGATATCCTGCGGTGTGATGTTCCGCTCCAACAGCACGCGCATCGCAGCGCCGATTTTTTTGCACTCTTCCTGCTTGCCTTCGTGGGTGGCAGGGTAGCTGCTACTGAATGGCAGGCTCAGGCCCATCGCTTCGATGCTGCTGGCCATGGTGTTGGCCGTATACATGCCCCCACAGGCGCCCGCACCGGGAATCGAGTTGCGGATGACACCGTTATAATCTTCGTCGGAAATGTTGTTGGCGTACTTTTTACCAAGTGCCTCAAATGCCGATACGATGTCGAGTTTCTGTCCTTTATAATGGCCTGACCGGATGGTGCCGCCGTAGACCATAATACCGGGCCGATCGAGCCGTGCCATAGCCATGACTGCGCCGGGCATGTTTTTGTCACAACCAACAACGGTTACCACGCCATCATACCACTGCGCCGACACAACTGATTCAATGGAGTCGGCGATCAGGTCGCGGCTAGGTAGCGAGTAGCGCATACCGTCGTTCCCGTTGGTCATGCCGTCTGACACACCGATTGTATTAAAGATAAGGCCGACAAGACCGCTTGCCTGAATACCCTGCTTGACGTAGACCGACAATCCGTTGAGGTGCATGTTGCAGGTGTTGCCCTCGTAGCCCGTGCTGGCAATGCCAATCTGTGGCTTCTGCATGTCATCTTCACTCAGGCCTACGCCAAACAGCATGGCTTTTGCAGCAGGGTTTGATATTTCCTGAGTGAGCGTGCGACTAAAACGGTTTAGCTCGGTAGCAACGGATTCTTCGGCGGTCATCTTAGCAGTTAGCGAAATTTCGCTGATAGTGTAATAACGCTGTAAAGGAAAGATTACTTTTCTGAAAAGGCAAGGTTTTAGCCGTGATTTAACCGAAATATGATGTCTTCGGGGATAGGATAGTCAGCACATGACTTACCTGTTGGTTTGTATCGAGAAGCCTGCGCCGGAATTTCACGTACTTTTGATACATGACAACAGAAACTTCGTCGCATTACGACCACCTGGAGCAGATGTCTGTGCACGACCTGCTGACCAACATAAATCGGGAAGATCAAACTGTACCGCTTGCCGTTGCAGCCGTGATTCCACAAATCGAAGCCTTAGTCGAGCAGATTGTAGCGCGTATGGCGCAGGGCGGCCGGCTTTTTTATATCGGTGCTGGTACTAGCGGCCGACTCGGTGTTGTTGACGCGTCGGAATGCCCGCCAACGTATGGAGTCCCACATGATCTGGTGGTCGGGTTGATTGCTGGCGGAGACGGAGCCATTCGCAAAGCGGTTGAATTTGCCGAGGACGATGCCGGGCAGGCCTGGAAAGACATAGCACCGTATCAGCCCAACCCTACCGATACCGTGATCGGTATTGCGGCATCGGGTCGTACGCCGTACGTGATCGGTGGTTTGCAACAGGCGCAGGCGGCTGGCTTGCTGACGGGCTGTATCGTCTGCAACGCGGGCTCTGCCGTGGCGCAGGCGGCAGCATATCCGGTCGAAGTTGTCGTAGGGCCGGAGTTTGTGACAGGCAGTACCCGTATGAAATCGGGAACGGCGCAGAAGCTGGTGCTGAACATGGTGTCGACCGCTGTGATGATCCGGTTGGGTCGGGTGAAAGGCAATAAGATGGTTGATATGCAGTTGAGTAACGAAAAGCTACAAGACCGGGCTGCCAAAATGGTCATGAGCGAAATAGGCGTCGACCGGGAAACGGCCGAGCAACTACTGGCACAGTACGGTAACGTGCGCAATGCCATCGACAATTACACGCACTAAGTATGACGGGTTATAGCATGAAAAAAAAGTTTCTTGTCGCAGCGGGTCTGCTCGTTGGTATCAGTGCCTATGCGCAGCCAGGACGGGAGATGATGTACGTTGGAACGTATTCTGTACGGGGTAGCGACGGCATTTATGTATTTGCCTTCGACCGTAAAACGGGAACAATGACGCCGGTGCAGTCGGTGAAAAATGAGAAAAGCCCGTCGTTTCTGGCGGTGCACCCCTCGGGACGCTATCTGTATTCGGCCGATGAGGGGGCGGAGAACGGACCCGCTAAAGCCGGAACGATCAGCGCCTACAGCGTCGACAAAGTTACCGGGAAGCTGACGTTCCTAAACAAACAATCGTCGGTGGGTAACAGCCCGTGTTATGTGAGCATCGACAAAACAGGCAAGACGGCTTTCGTAGCGAATTATGGCGGAGGTAGCATGGCCGTGCTGCCCATTCAGGCTGACGGCAAATTGTCGGCGGTATCGGATACGGTGCAGGATACGGGCAGCGGTCCGAACAAGGAGCGGCAGGAGCGGGCACACGTGCATTCGGCAACAGTTTCGCCCGACAATCGGTACGTATATATAGCCGACCTGGGCATCGACCGGCTGAGTATTGTCAAGCCAAACCTGAAGACGGGGAAAGTCACACCGGCTTCAACCCCCTACGTAACGGTAAAGCCAGGCTCGGGACCGCGCCATCTGGCTATCCACCCGTCGGGGCGGTACGCGTATCTGGTCGAAGAGTTGACGTCGTCAGTAACCGCGTTCAGCCGTGATCCGAAAACGGGCGCACTGACGATGATACAGGCTGGCGTGAAGACACTACCTGCTGATTTCTCTGGTGCTAACACGAGCGCCGATATTCACCTCGACCCGTCGGGTAAGTTTTTGTACCAGTCGAATCGGGGACGGCATGCGTTGTCGATTTTTGCGGTGGGCAACGACGGTAAGCTGACGCGCATCGGTGAGCAACTGACGGAAGGCAAAACCCCCCGCAACTTTCTGGTCGATCCGAAAGGCGAGTTCGTGTTTGTTGCCAATCAGGATACTGACAATATCACCATCTTTCGACGCAACGCGAAGACTGGCCTGCTGACCTATACCGGTAAGTCGGTGCGGGTGCCGGCACCGGTTTGCGTCATTATGGGACAGTAAAATTCGGCTGCCTTTTCCTTCATTTGACAGAACAAACCCAATGTATCAACGCCCATGAAATACGCTGTTGCGCTTTGTACGATCGTGGCCATGCTGGCTGTCGCGGCTCCGGCTAAAAAAGCCCTGAAACTATTCAATGGAAAAAATCTGGATGGCTGGAAGGTCTACGGTACCGAGAAATGGTATGTCGAAAATGGGGAACTGATTTGCGAAAGCGGTCCCGACAAGAAATACGGCTATCTGCTTACCGATAAGTTTTACAAAAATTTCGATCTGAGTCTACAATTTAAGCAGGAAGCGAACGGTAACAGCGGGGTCTTTTTTCGCTCAACGGTTGATGGCACGAAGGTGAAAGGCTGGCAGGTCGAGGTGGCCCCACCGAACCACGACACGGGCGGCATCTACGAATCGTACGGCCGTAACTGGCTGGTACAAATCCCTGACGAGAAGGAAACTATTCTGAAGCCTGAGGAATGGAATACACTCCGCATCGTTGCTAACGGCGATCGCGTACAGACATACCTCAACGGGCAGGAAATGGTCGATCTCAAAGACGAGAAGATTGGTGCGGGCGAAGGCGGCATCGCGCTGCAAATTCACGATGGTGGCGGTATCAAAGTCCGCTGGCGCGATATTGTGCTGAAGCCATTGTAATTCAGAAAAGAGAAAAAAGAGGAAAGACAGGAGAAGAAAGATGACCGCTGTGGCAATCTTTCTTCTCCTGTCTTTCCTCTTTTTTCTATAACTCGCGCAGCAGCCCCGGTATGTCGAGTGATCGGGTATACATGGTGATGTTGCCATCAGCGTCAAGGGGCCACTCCTCGCGGGGACGGTCCCAGTATAGTTCGACACCGTTCTGGTCGGGATCGTTGAGGTATATAGCTTCCGAAACGCCATGGTCCGACGCGCCCGTAATTGGGTACTTCGCATCGATGAGTCGTTTGAGCACAACGGCTAAATCCCGGCGGGTAGGGTAGAGGATCGCCGTGTGGTACAAGCCCGCACTACGAACCGGTGCCGGTGGTGCTCCCTTGCTGTGCCAGGTGTTTAATCCGATATGGTGGTGGTAGCCACCTGCCGAGATGAAAGCGGCATCGGTACCGTACATCGTGACTAACGAAAAGCCGAGTAGAGTACGGTAGAAGGCCAGTGCCCGGTCGAGGTCGGCCACTTTGAGGTGAACGTGCCCGATACGGGTCTGATCGGGAATGGTGTAAGGGGGTGTAGCGTCCATACAGTAAACCGGTGTTTAGACTGATAACCCCGGAAAAGTCGTAATTGTCTCAGGTCGTTTCCAGCTAACCTTCCGACTTGTTTTGAGTTAAGCAACTACTACACAGATAACCCATCAGTCGAACCGATACGTAGCTATTCACCGCACAATATGGACTTTATCGATTATTATAGTGTGCTGGGTGTTTCCAAAGATGCTTCTGATGACGACATCAAGAAAGCATACCGGAAACTGGCCCGCAAGCACCATCCTGACCTGAATCCCAATGATCAGGAAGCCAACAAAAAATTTCAGCAGATCAACGAAGCCAACGAAGTACTGAGCGACCCCGAAAAGCGGAAGAAATACGATCAGTACGGAAAAGACTGGCAACATGCCGAGCAGTTCGAAGAGGCTCGTCGTGAAAACGACAGAAGGCAACAGCAGTCGCGGCAAAGTTACAGTCAGTCGGCTGGTGAAGCAGGTGATTACGACTTTTCGGGGGGCTTCGGCGGGGCCGACTTCTCGGATTTCTTCTCCTCAATGTTCGGGCAGGATGCCGGTGGGGGGCGTGGTCGTCGGCAAACGCAGTTCAAAGGTCAGGACTATCAGGCCGAGCTACATCTGGGCATGCGGGATGCCTACACGACCCACAAGCAGACCATGAATGTAGATGGGAAGAATATCCGAATCACGGTGCAGGCGGGTGTCGAAAACGGGCAGAAAATCAAGCTGTCGGGTTACGGCGCACCGGGTATTAACGGTGGACCCAACGGTGATTTGTATATCACGTTCGTAATCGAAGACGATTCCCACTTCCGGCGTATGGGTAACGACCTGTACATCGACGAGGAAATTGACCTGTACACGGCGGTGCTGGGCGGTGAGCGGGTCGTTGAAACAATGGATGGCAAGGTGAAGCTGACGGTGAAACCCGAAACCCAGAATGGAACGAAAGTCCGACTGAAAGGTAAGGGATTTCCCGTCTACCGGCAGGACGGCTCGTTTGGCGATCTGTACATCACCTGGCAGGTCAAACTGCCGACCAATCTGACCGATCAGCAAAAAGAATTATTCCAGCAACTAGCCGCCCTCTAACCGATCTAACCCATGCAACCAACCACCTTAATTTCGATCCGCGAGTTCTGCGTTCATCATCATATCGAAACGACGTTTGTTGACACGCTGGCTGACAACGGACTGATTCAGACGACCATTGTTGAGAAAACGACCTATGTCGAGCCGACGCAGCTTACTCAACTCGAAAAGTTTGTTCGGCTCCACCGCGATCTGCACATTCACACCGACGATCTGGACATCGTCTCCGACCTGCTCGACCGGATGGAATCCCTACAAAGTCAGCTACAGACAATGCAAAATCGACTTCGATTCTACGAACGATAGGCCCCAGCCCCAAAAGGTTTTCGGAAACCTTTTGGGGTTATTACTGCGCAAACCCTTTCTGGAAAAACAATAAGTGATTTTCGATGTTGTCGCCCCAGTAGGTCCAGGTGTGGGCACCAGGGCGTTCAGCATAATCGTGGTCTGTCTTCTGCTGCATGAGCTTTTGGTGCAGCGCCCGGTTGACGTCAATGAAAAAGTCGTTTATACCGCAGTCGATAAGCAGCCGTAGATCGCCGTTGCGCAGACTGTCAGCTACGTTAATGACCGTGTTGCGCTCCCAATTGGCAGCGTTGGTGGCTTCCTCGCCAAGCGCATCTTTGATATTCCAGTTGTTGGGAAACGGCCGAATATCGACACCTCCGCTCAGGCTACCGGCCTGCCCGAACGTGTCCCGATGGCGGATTGCCAGATACAGCGCGCCGTGCCCGCCCATCGACAAGCCAGTGATTGCTCGATGCCGTCGGTCAGTGAGGGTCCGATAGGTAGCGTCGACATAAGCGGGTAGTTCAGTGCCGACGAAGGTTTCGTAACGCAGTGCCGGATTTAGTGGGCTGTCGAAATACCAGCTATTAGCCCCGTCCGGGCAAACGATTATTTGCTGGTACCGGTCGGCCAGACTGGCCAGTGCGGGAACTTTGTTGATCCAGTTGCCGTGGTTGCCACTGTAGCCATGTAGCAGGTAAACGACCGGATAGCGTGTAGCTGTCGCGCTGCTGTATTGATCGGGCGTAATCACCACGCATTTCAGCGACTTATGCATGGCAGCACTGTTGACCAGTACGGTATCGACCCGCCCGGCCAGGGTATGTTGACGAGCGCCGATAAGCAGGCCACCGATCAACAGAAAACGAAGTAACAAGTTCATGATGATGCAATAAGCAGGACTGACACAGTTTTTACCGGTCAGGCTTCACCCCGTCGCAGTGCGTTGACCAGATTGTGAGCCCGGCGGGTGGGCTCAGGAATGCGGTAGCCACCGTCACAGCGCAGGGTCAATTCGATCGCCGTATCGAGATTGATTAGGTGGCCGGGCGATACGTAGACGGGGTTTACCTTATTTTTCGTGCGAAGGGCTGCGCCGATGATGTCGCCGTAATGCCGCATCGGCGACCACGATCCACGTTCGGGGGCTGGCTCATCAAACTTGCCAACCAATACTGACTTACCACAGCCAAACGTCGGACGATTCAGAAACAGCCCGCCATGCGACGCAATACCAATCCGGCGGGGATGGGCTGTACCGTGTCCATCGAACATTACCACGTCCGGAACGGTCTGTAACTGTTGCCATGCGTCGAGTAGTGCGGGAATTTCCCGAAAGGACAACAGGCCTGGTATATACGGAAACGTCGCCTTGCTGACGACACCCGATTGGTCAATGGTTTCCAGCGTGTCGAGCCGTAACACGACAATGCCGGCATATACCGTCTCTTCGAACTTGTTGAACGAAATATCGCAGCCTGCGATAGTTTTAGGTTGACTGGTCAGGGGCTCGATGCGAATCTGATGACGGAGTTGCTGCTGCAGGGCTACCGCTTCTGTCGCCGACAGGTTCCAGTTGTGCAATGGGGTGTACTCGGCCATAGGTTAGTCGACAATCTTGACCCGGATTTTGTGGGGAGCCGGATACGTGCCGCCGAAGTACAAGCCTGTTTTGTAAGCAAATGTTTTGTCGTGCGTAAAGGGAATAGCCGTACCGCCCATTACCTGATATACCTTGCGCTGGTAGTCGATTTTGATGGTCAGCTTCGTCGGTAGGTTGATGGCGGTTTCCGCTACTTTGGCCATGATTCGTTGCCCGCCGACATATACATACGACCCGAGTTCGATCCGTTGCCGTTGCGGGTTCCAGCGCCAGCCAACCCGTGCCCCGTCAACCTGATGGGGCGCTTCACCCAGGTCCTGATCTTTCGATCCCACGAAGCCCAGCCCAATTACTTTGTTCCAATCCTGATTGTCGACTGAGTTGAGGTCGTATATGCACGTGCTGTCGAATGTAACGGTCGCCGAGATTTCGCCAGGGCTGACGAGCACGCCCGTTTTGCGCTTAGGAAATGGCTCGTGATCGCCTGCTTCGATGGTTACCCAATCCGGATCGGCCAGCAAAAAATCAGGAACGCAGCTGTTCAGGAATACACTCATACCCAGCAGCATTGCCGTTGCCAGCCAATGACGGGTAGAGGAAGAAAGGCCGATTTGCCGAAGAATCATCGAAGAAGTGCAGTTGGTCAAACAAATAACGCCATAAATCAGCGAAACCATATTCTCTTTGGGCGACATCCACGACCGATTGACGCCAAACGCTGCATCAAAATTAGTCTGTGGACACGTTACTAATCAGGTGGGGCGTATGATATGGACATGTGTGTATGAGCCCGACAGTCAACCACTTATCAAAAAAAGAAGAACCTTGCCGTACTCTTTCGTAACTTTCTCCTCAAACCGATTTTAAACACACCTTATTCATGCAATCGGCAATTCCATCTCCCATTGTAGCGGTCCGTCAGCCGATGGCGCGTCCTGCCGTCGATCAGGCTCAGCTAACCATTCCACTTTATCTGTACGCAGTTGTTTTTGCATCATTCTGCATTGTCGTCGGGTTGCTTTGGGACATCATGTGGCACATGAGCATTGGCCGCGACGGGCTGCTGGCACCCCCACACCTGGTTATCTATGTGGGTGCCGTAATCGCCGGGCTATTTGCGGCCTACCAGATACTGAGCATGACCTTCTCGAAGAACCATCCAGGTCGGGCCACCGCCGTACCATTCTGGGGTGTTTTCTACGGCCCATTGGGCGCGATGTTCAGTGTCTGGGGGGCGCTAACCATGCTTACTTCAGCACCGTTCGACGATTGGTGGCATAACACTTACGGACTGGATGTACAGATTCTGACGCCCCCGCATACGGTGCTGGCAATCGGTATTATGACGCTTCAGTTTGGCGCAATGGTTAGCTTACTGGCCCTGCAAAACCGCTGGTCGGCTGAAGGGGCTGCTATTAATCCGGTGCAATTGACCCGACTAAAATGGCTGGTCGCACTGGCGTCGGGGCTGCTGCTGATCATTGTCTATACGCTGGCGTCGGAATCGCTGGGCCGACTGGCATCGCACCGGTCGTCGTACTACAGCACGGCGGCTATCATTTTCCCGTTTTTCCTGCTGGCCATCGGGCGGGCACTGAAGCTGCGCTGGCCGGTCACAACGGTTGCTGGGCTATACATGTTGGTACTGGTAGCCCCCAGCTGGGTACTCCAGTTCTTCCCAGCCACCCCCCGACTGGGGCCGGTACTGAATCCGATTACGACCTATCAGCCTTTCATGTTTCCGCTGCTGCTGATCGTACCAGCACTGGCTGTCGATTGGCTGATGCATCGCTTTGAGGCAACGGGGGCGCTGGGTCGTTTCGCCGACTGGAAACGGGCGCTGATCTACAGTGGTGTATTCCTGTTGGTATTCCTGGCGGTGCAATGGCCGTTTGGCGGCTTCCTGGCTACATCGTCCTATGCGCAGAACGGATTTTTTATGTCCTACACCTGGCCCTACGACGCCGATCCTACCTATCAATACCGCTTCGCCTTTAATCCGCGCTGGATGCAGTCGGCTAGTTTATTCTGGGCAAACATCGCCTGGGCGTTGCTGTACGCGACAATATCGGGGCGGATCGGCCTGCTGTGGGGAAACTGGATGAAGCGAATTGTTCGGTAAGAAATACTCATGGTGTTTATAATGAAGCGGATCGCAATTCTTTCCTTTTTCTGTGCCCTGCTGTCGATCGGCTCGGTCTGGGCGCATATTGGTAGTGCCGGTATTGTTGTTGAAAAGCA
>JAKONH010000282.1 GCA_022702045.1 Spirosomataceae bacterium | reverse complement strand
AAGTATGATAAATCCGTACAGGGGTACGACGTTAGTAAGTAGCTCGTTCAGTACGTTCATGTTGGAGTCGTTTGATGATAGCAGTAGTCAGCGGATCGACGCGTTCGACATTAAACCAGACGGCGTTGGTGTCGAACAACTCACCGACAAGCACGTGGCCAATGCCATACACCGGTGCGTCGTCGATCGCAGGCACGCAAAGCTGCATAGTGTTGACGTCAGCCTGAAAACCACCGGCTTCACAGGGTAGCAACTGCTCTTTTTCGAGTAGCTTTTCCAGAATGGGCACCAGCATTTTATCGGCTTTCGTAGCAGGTCCGGTGGCGTTGATCACGTAATCAACCGTATCGACGTAGCCTTTTTCAGTCGTCAGGGTAAAGCGACGACTCTCGTCGTCCCACTCAACTTTATCTGAATAAGCCGTTACCGATAGTTGCCCGGATGCCAGCAGGTCACGGATTTTTTCACCGTTTTTAAGGGGCATAGCGTGGCGATTGATATCCGAGTACGGCTTCAGCCATTTGGTGAATCGCATCCGCTCGTCCTGCGGCAGCAACTGCCAGATATCGAATGAAATATGCCGGGTCGAGTACAGGATGTTCTGGAAGATGCTGTCGTAGCGTTTCGCCAGTTCGATATCCTTCGTCAATAAGTCAAGCTGGTTTTTGCCAACGCGCTTAAACTGTTTCCACTCCTGCGGGCCGATTTCCCGCTCAACTTCGGCCTGAAACAGGCGAAACAAATCGCTGGCCCGTATCGTCCGTTGTTGCTCGCGCATTATTTTCCGAACGTTGGCCATCGTCAGCACCTGCCGCTCGAACGGCTTTTCTTCGGGTGATTGAACACGCGGGATAAGCCCATCTTTCGAATACAGTTTGATTGGCCCCTGATGCCCGTTATTGACCAGTGTAATCACCGCGTCGATAGCCGTCAGGCTGGCCCCCAGCACACAAACCGATGCGTCTTTATCGGTGATCGTTTTCAGAATCCGACTGGCGGGCCATGGCGAATCCAGATAATTGGGCGATGATTCAAGTTTGTTGAAATTATTGGGTTTGGGCGTACCCGTTGCCAGCACCAGCACATCGGCTTCGACAAGCTGCCCGGATTCAAGTATTACGGTAACTCCTTCCTCAGTGATTGTCGCGTCGACGGCCAGTTCGTTGTGCAGGTCGACAGTCATACCGTGTTCTCGAGCCAGGTCGACATACTCCTCGAATACGTTGTTGAGGTAGATTCCGTACAGCTCACGCGGTGGATAGCTGTTTTCATTGATAGCTGTATCGGGGTATTCGCGCTCTATGATGTCGCGGTGCTCGATCATCCAGTCGACAAAGTGGTTTGTCTCTTCAGCAAAGATACCCATCAGGCCAGCCGAGGTGTTGAGCAGATGCCCTTTTTGCCCGGTGTCGTACGCCAGGCCCGGACCGACTTCGTCGCGCGGTTCGATGATGGCAAACGCGATTGGTTCCGGTTCCGGCGCCACAATCAGTTTTAAGACGAGGTGAATAAAGGTGGCTGTTCCGCTTGCCCCTCCTCCTACTATCGCAATCGTTCGTTGGTCCATTTGTCGGTTAAAGAAATGGGGTATATAGCCGATATCGCCCGGCCCACCCCTATTTCTTTAACCGCGTTTTAATGGTAATGTTACGGCCTTTTTGCCCCCGCGACATTCATTTTCAGAGTATATACCGATTTCGATGCGGTGATAAACAAGGTTCGCTGGTCGACACCGGCGAAGCAGATGTTTCCGGTCCATTCTTCGTCGACCGGAATCTGGGCAATCTTCTCACTTGTCGGGCTGTAAACGGTTACGCCATCGCCCCCCGTCAGGTACAGATTACCACGTTCATCCAGGATCATTCCGTCGGACCCCTGCGCGACAAACAGTTGCCTATTGGTCAGGCTGGCGTCGGGATTAATGTCATAGCGGTACGTTTTGTCCGCGTCGATATCAGCTACGTACAGTCGTTTACCATCTGATGTACCGATGATGCCGTTTGGCTTTTCGTAGTCTTTGTCGATGACCTCCGGTTGTGAAGCTCCCTTGGGCAGGAAGTACAGGTATTCGCCAAACACCTCCGGCCCGCCATGCCACCAGTATTTGCGCTCGTAGAAGGGATCGGTGAAATAAATATTGCCTTGCGCATCGACCCACAAATCGTTGGGCCCATTGAGCCGGCTTCCTTCGTGATCGGTCATCAGCACGGTTACATCACCTTGCGGACTGATCGACCATATTTCATTTTTCTCGTCGGCACAGGTAACCAGGTTCCCATCGGGATCGAAATACATACCGTTCGACCGGCCGGCCTGCTCCATGAATACGGACAGTGAGCCGTCGGTGCCGTACCGCCATATTTTGTTGTTGGGCTGATCGGTGAAAAACACAACCCCTTCCGCATTGACAGCGGGGCCTTCGGTGAAATCAAACTGGTCGGAGACGCAGGTTAGAGCGGCACCGGGTGCGATGAGACGGGTAGCGTCGAACGCGGTAAACGTTGCTTTTTCGGATTGGGCCATCGTGGTTTAGTTTAGTTGTCCATGTGCAGAAACAACCGCCCCCGCTATCCGCTTGTTTGTAGTTTGTAGTATGTCCAGTACAGCACGTTCTGTATAACTCACTGTATTCTGCCATGACGACATTTGCCGACAAAGCCATCGCCTATTACCAGTCGCTGACGGCTCCGACCAGCTTACCGCCGGGCGTGGGTGTTATGAATCCGTACGAACAGCCCGCCGTCCAATCCATTGTTGACCAGTTTTACACTCGCTTCTACACCGATACGCAGCCGCGTGTTTTTGTGCTGGGCATCAATCCGGGACGGTTTGGCGCGGGCGTAACGGGCATCTCGTTTACCACGCCCCAAAACCTGAGCCGGTACTGCGGCATCGACAATGACATACGTGATACACCAGAGCTATCAAGTCGATTCATCTACCAGGTTGTCGAGGCTTTTGGCGGAGCTGCTGCATTCTATCACCGCTTTTTCCTGACATCGCTTTTTCCGCTTGCGCTGACCAAAGAGACTACCGCTGGGGGCGTGGTCAACTACAATTTTTACGACGACAAACAAACGACCGCAGCGTTGTGGCCTGCCATTACGGAAACGGTTCGCACCCAAATCAGCTTCGGCGCCGACCGACGCATAGCCGTGTGCCTGGGTCGCAAGAACGAAATGTATCTGAAACGACTCAACGAGCAGCAGGGCTTTTTCGACCGGATTGTCACCCTCGACCACCCACGCTACATTCTGCAATACAAAAGCAAAGCCTTACCGGCGTATCTGGATCAGTACGTCTCGACCCTGTACGATTGTCTGGAAAAGCCCTAACCTCGGCGCAGACCTGACAGGTTTTGAAAACCTGTCAGGTCTGTTGGACAAGGCTGACCATAATGTCACCGAAAGTAAAAACAGACCTGACGTACCCTTTATAGTGTAGTCAATCTCACCGTCGATCATGCGCATTCTTTCCCTGTTATTCGTCAGTTTGTTCCTGTCTTCGGCCTGGGCGCAACCGAGCTACCAACCGACTGCCGAGAATCTGTCGGCTCGCAAGGCTTTTCAGGACGACAAATTCGGCTTGTTTATTCACTGGGGCGTGTACAGCCTGCTTTCGTCGGGCGAATGGGTGATGAACGACCGACAGATTCCGGTAGCTGACTACGAAAAGCTACCTTCTTTCTTCAATCCGACCGCCTTCGATGCGAAAGCGTGGGTGTCGATGGCGAAGAATGCGGGCATGAAGTACATTACCATCACAAGTAAGCACCACGACGGGTTTGCCATGTACGACTCGAAAGTATCCGACTACGACATTGTCGACCGAACGCCCTACAAAAAAGATGTGCTGAAAGCCCTTGCCGACGAATGCCGGGCTCAGGGTATCAAGCTGTTTTTCTACCACTCGCACCTCGACTGGCATAGCCCCGACTATTACCCGCGTGGCCGCACGGGGCAAAACCTTGGTCGGCCCGACGCCGGCGATTTCAACAAGTACCTGACGTACATGGATACGCAGCTCACTGAGTTGCTGACTAACTACGGCCCCATCGGCGGGATCTGGTTCGACGGCTGGTGGGATCAGCAGGCTGGTGATAAAGCCGACCCGCGCAAGACCAAACTCGACTGGCACCTCGACCGCACCTATTCGCTGATTCACAAACTACAGCCAGCTACCCTGATCGGCAATAATCACCATGTCGCCCCGTTTCCGGGCGAAGATTTCCAGATGTTCGA
>JAKONH010000262.1 GCA_022702045.1 Spirosomataceae bacterium | reverse complement strand
AAACTGACGTTGTTCAGGGGTGATCGATTCGCCCAATGTGAAGGGCGGTAAGTCAATTTTGCTCATATCGGTGGTTTACAATTCGGGGTCTCCGCGTTCGATGCCAACCGTTACCGCGTACTGCCATTCAGACGCAGTTCAATGGTTTTATAAAGCCCCAAATCTACAAAATTTACAATTTTAGGAATACCTGGACTCAATTTAATTAATACACGTTTAACGATTTTTGCGGGTCTCTAGAGCCCTCATTTAGACCCTTTATACGTATAATTTACTATCAATCAATGGGTTGTTGCTACTTTTTGACGAAATGGCTGTTTTGTACAATTTATCCAAAAACGAGGCTTAACCCGTAAATTTTCAATTATTTTCGTTCAGTCCGGTCGCGTATCTATCTGATTCCAGCCCGACAGGGCTACTTTCTTACCTAACCAGTAGAGCGGATACGTAAAGACAAAAGCACCAACTACGTCGATTGTATAGTGTACGTGCTGTACCAGCAACAGTCCTCCAACGATTAGCGAGCCGATCAGGCCGAACAGCCGGTCGCCGGGTCGACGCAGGCACAGAAACATCAGAAACAGCGTCGATGTGTGGCCGGAGTAGAAGAGATCTTTCGTGATATACGATTTGCCGTAGAAGGCATTGCTAATTGGGTCGATCAGCGGGATCAGACCAACCGGTGGATTTAGCGGGACCAAATTGATACTCAGCATCCGCGACAAACTGACAATCAGGTAGCCATAGATAAACAGCATAAAGATGGCTGGGCTGCGTCGGGCGCGGATAACGAGTAGGATGGCTGTGGCCCAGATCAACAGAAAGATGGCGATCGAAACATCCTGCGGAGGTAACTGATCGAGCACCCAGTCGTTCAACACAGGGCCTGTATGCTTTTCAATTGTCTGGAAGAAAAGCGGAAACGTCAATAATAGCGTGATAACGCCGATTAATCCTATGATGAACTTCCAGCGGAATATCGATGACTGCCAAGCGACTCGCCAGGCTAAATCACCCGTTGGGTCAGGTGTGAGTATGCCCATGTAATACCAGTACAAAAAGGGCGCAAAGGTACAAACGGACACGTGATGAAGCTAGTTAATCTACAAACGGCTGTATAGCCTTATCAGTGGTCATTCGGCAAGGCGTATGTGATATTTGTTGGGTAGTTATAATACAAATATAATAGCCGTTTTCTATTTTTGCTACGTAAGTAAACGACACGATACCATGGCTAACCGAAAAAAACAGTTAATTCGGATTATTTTTGATGTTCTGGATGGCATGAACTAACATGTTTTACTTAACGTAGACCGGTCCATTGCAGCCGCCGACCCCGACGAAGCCGTCGATATGGCCTTTGACGAAATGCAACGTCAATTTAAGAAGGATGATATCCGGCTCACACGGGTGCGTATCGGCTTTGCTGGCGTTTAGGTGAGCGTTGGTCTAAACAGCAGAAGGCTGATCGAAATAATTCGTCAGACCATCAATAGTCGCCAGATGCCGGAGAGCAGCAGTAGCAGCAGTCCGATAGGGGTAAGCACTTTCCAGCAGAGAAACATCATCTGATCGACGCGGACGCGTGGAAACGTCCAGCGAACCCACATCTGAACCAGAACCGCCAGGAAGGCCTTGCTCAGTAGCCAGAAAGCGCCCGTGACATTACCCCAGACTGTGCCGGGTGCCCCACTCGTCCAATCGGCTAGCCGGACTGGTCCGATGTTCGGTAGGGGAGTATTCCAGCTACCCAGAAAGAGCACGGCGCCGAGAAACGATACCAGTAGCATCATGGCGTATTCAGACAGGTACAACAGGGCAAAGCGCATGCCGGAATACTCGGTATGAAAGCCGGCTACGATCTCCGATTCCCCTTCGGGCAGGTCAAACGGAGCGCGGTTGCTTTCAGCTAGCGTGCAAATAAAAAAGATGACATAGGCAATGATCAGGAAGGGGTTACGAACGATGTTCCAGCTGAAAATGCCTCCCCATGCCGTCACGTCGATGCCTAGCGCTTTCAAGCCAAACAGGTAGTTTGTGTTCGTCGTAAAGATGCCCTGCTGTGTACTGATTTCCTGCAGATCAAGCGTCTGGCAAATCATCACGGCGCATAGAATCGTTAGGCCCAGCGGTATTTCGTAGGAGATAATCTGCGCGACCGATCGCATTGCGCCAAACAGTGAGTACTTGTTATTGGACCCCCACCCCGCCATCAGAATACCGACAACGTCGAACGACACAATGGCCATCAGATAGAACACGCCTACGGCCGCGCCAGACGCTTGTAAGTCGGGGGTGAGCGGTAGCACGGCAAAGCCAGCGAAGACCGAGGCAAAGATGACCGCTGGAGCCAGCAGGAATAAACGTCGGTCGGCTGCCGTCGGTACGATGTCCTCTTTTTGCAGTAGCTTCAGCAGGTCGGCAAACAGCTGCAAAAGCCCCCATTTGCCCGTCTCCATCGGGCCCAAACGGTCCTGCATAAACGCCGAGATTTTGCGCTCGGTATACACGCCGACGACGACAAACCCGGACGACAACGCAAGAAAGATAGGTAGGGCGAGGAGCATGACGGTTTACAGTTTACAGTTTACAGTTTTCAGTGTATGGGGCGCGTATAGTGGTTGTTGCACATGAGACATATGAAAGGCAGACTCACCGTGCGACGGACCGCGCCACGGTGGCGACCACCGCGTGGCCGCCGTAAACCGTACGTACACTGAAAACCGTAAACCTATTTAAAATTCTGCCTGCTTGGGGGCGCGGGGGAAGGGGATAACGTCGCGGATGTTGCCCATGCCCGTAACGAACAGCACCAGTCGCTCGAAGCCCAGGCCGAAGCCGGCGTGCGGGGCCGAACCGAACCGGCGTGTGTCGAGGTACCACCAAAGGGCATCGGGCTCGATACCGACTTCTTCCATGCGGGCTACGAGCTTGTCATAGTTGTCTTCCCGTTGCGATCCGCCGATGATTTCGCCGATACCTGGAAAGAGTACGTCCATCGCTCGGACCGTGGGGCCGAAGACATCGCCCCGCCCGTTGGTGGCCAGCTCGTCGTCCTGCTTCATATAGAACGCCTTGATCGCCCGAGGGTAGTTGGTCAGGATTACCGGTTTCTTAAAATGCTTCTCGACAAGGTAGCGCTCGTGTTCCGACTGCAGATCGACACCCCAGCTAACCTCGTATTGAAACTGCCCTTTTTTGGCTGGTTTTGAGTTGAGCAGAATCTCAATTGCTTCGGTATACGTCAGTTTCTGAAACTCATTGTCGACAACAAAACGCAGCTTTTCGAGCAGGCTAAGTTCGCTTTGCTCTTCTTTCTTCTTTGTTTTTTCCTCTTCTTTTAACCGATTGTCTAAGAAGGCCAGGTCATCGGCGCAGTTATCGAGAGCGTAGCGAATCACCGTCTTGACGAAATCTTCGGCCAGCGCCATGTTGTCGTCCAGTTCGTAGAAGGCTATCTCCGGCTCAATCATCCAGAACTCGGCCAGGTGACGGGTTGTGTTGGAGTTTTCAGCGCGGAAGGTTGGGCCGAAGGTATAGACCTTACCCAGTGCCATCGCGCCCAGCTCACCTTCTAACTGCCCGGAAACAGTCAGGTTGGTTTCGCGCCCGAAAAAGTCCTGGCTGTAGTCGACTGCCCCTTCATCGGTGAGGGGTGGCTTGGTGGCATCGAGCGTCGTCACGCGGAACATCTCGCCAGCTCCTTCAGCGTCCGACGCCGTAATGATCGGCGTGTTGAGGTAATAGAACCCGTTGTCGTTGAAGTACTTGTGTACGGCAAAAGCCAGCGCATGCCGAACGCGCAATATTGCGCTAAACGTGTTGGTACGGGGTCGCAGGTGCGCAATTTCACGCAGGAATTCCAACGAATGCCGCTTGGGTTGAAGGGGATATTTATCCGGGTCGGCGGGACCGTAAACGAGCACATCGCTGATTCTCAGTTCGACAGCCTGACCAGACCCCTGCGATTCAACCAGTTCGCCCGTCACCGATAGACAGGCTCCTGTCGTAATCAGCCGCAACACATCATCAGCGAGCTGATCTGGCTGCGCTACGGCCTGAATTGTATTGATAGTTGAGCCATCGTTCAGGGCGATGAAGACGGCGTTTTTGCTTTCCCGCTTGGTGCGTACCCATCCTTTTACGGTAACGACTGTGCCGACGGGGGCGGTTTTCAACAACTGCTGTATGGATTGATAAGGCATAGACTCGAAAGATACCGGCTTGCGTTCGGAGCGCAAAAATAGGTATTGTCGGCCGAACCGCCGAGTTAACGTCTAAGTTGAAGATTGCTTCCACAAAACGGCACTTTTCGACGTATACGCGTAACCTATTCTATATACGTTCAGTATGGGGCTGTTTGTATTATGATAGGCTACCTTTTCTTAAACAGAATAGTATGGGTTGATTGACTGATGAACAGGTGAAACTGCCAGCAACTGCTAATTCGCGAACCAATAGTGTTTGTCGAGCGATTCCGCTAAAAAACTAACTTCGCGCTGCCGAACGTCGAGATGAACGCATAAGGGAAAAGACGTATTCCAGTGCCACCAGGCTGGTATTTCGGGTAGATCAAACTGAATTTCGAACAAAAGTGGATCGCTGCCAGCAGGTGAAAGTCGCCGGGCCAGTTGAAGCGGCTCGGGTAGGTTGATGGTACCATCGGCACCCGTCAGCAGCCACTGCTGTAGTAAGTCGAGATCAGTTTCGCGAAACAGCGTGCCAAATCGAACAGCGGGGCGTACGTTGTCGTATTGTGGATTAGCCGAATCATAGGGCCATAGGGTACCCAGCAACTGTACTCGGTCCTGGCGGGGGTGGAGGCCAAAAGACAGCGTACAGGTATCGCCTTCAAATTGCATGTCGCTGTCGCCCGTTCCAGGGCAGTTTGTTCACTGGTAAAACTAGTCGTTCTGTAACAGATACTACAAAAAAAGCCGGTTTCTGTTTAGGAACATCCAAACAAAAAGTAGCGTATCAGCTTAGTTAAAACAAAAAATTAACAGTTGGCTGCCTGCGCATCAGGTAGAAGAGACATGGAATCAGACAGTATGTTGCTTACCCTTTACATCGTTCGTCACGCGAAGGCCGAAGATCGGGCCACATTCATGAGCGATCACGATCGCGAATTGATCTCGGAAGGTATTATGGACGCTGCCCGCATTGGGCGATTTTTGCGGGAGAAAACCGTTCAGCCCGATCAGATCATCAGCAGTACCGCTCCCCGCGCCCGCGACACGGCAAAAGTTGTTGCGGAACAGATTGGCTTCGACCGGGAGCAGATTCAACTTGATGAAACGCTGTTCGAGGGTGGCCCCAAGGCGTACCTCGCGGCTGTTAACCGCCTGCCGGATTCAGCGCAGTCGGCTATGGTTGTGGGTCATAATCCCGACGTTTCGTATTTTACCGAGTTTCTGACGCACCAGTCGGTTGGCTCGATGAGTAAAGGAGCGGTAGTAGCCATCCAGTTCGAGGGATTAACCTGGGCCGAAATCTCCGGTCGTACCGGGTCGATTCTATTTACCATCGCGCCAAAGGAACTGCGCCATAACTAAAAAAAGGTTTACAGTTTACGATATATGGTGGGGCAACGGAGTTAATAAGCTACTACCCGTAAACTGGATACCGTAAACTGTAAAGCGACTATGAACCGCAACCGACGCATCTTTATCGTCGTTTTTATTGTCTTCACGACCGTTGTTGCCTTACTGGCGATCGACATGGGGCGACGAACAACAGCCCCCTGGAACCGGCGACGGGAAGCCGAACGCGCTTTTGACGGGACCAACAAAACGAAGAGGGACGGTACGAAGGCCGATACCTTGGGCGATACTTTACTGACTCCCTAACGTATGTCATTACTAAACGCTATTCACCACGTCGCCATCATCTGCGCTGATTACGAGCGATCGAAGCAATTCTACACCGAGATGCTGGGACTGACCGTCGTGCAGGAGACTTACCGTGCCGAACGGCAGTCTTATAAGCTGGATCTGGCAGTCAACGGACAGTATCAGATCGAACTGTTTTCGTTTCCGAACCCACCAGCTCGCCCCTCGAAACCGGAGGCATTGGGACTGCGCCATCTGGCGTTTGCCGTCACCGATATCGATGCGACCATTGCTGACCTGAATCGTAAAGGCGTTGAAACGGAGCCAGTCCGTATTGACGATCTGACCGGCAAACGCTTTACATTTTTTGCCGACCCCGATGGTCTACCGCTCGAATTGTACGCGGTATAAAAACCCGGCCGTCGTTTTGCCTGGCCTGAAAACGAGCGAAGCAAAACGACGGCCGGGTTTTAGGTAATTCTTACGTGACTTAGCGCAGCGCGATGTGCAGTGCGTCGACTAGGGCCTGCGCGTCGTCGGGAGCATTGTAGAGGTGCGGAGCAATACGCAGCACACCAGACCGGGCCGAAATCGACACGTTTCGATCGTGCAGTACTTGTGCCACAGCCATTGGATCGGCCTGCTTCGGAAGCCATACCCCAACCAGGTGATGACTCCGCCCGACGGTCCCGTCGACGGGGTCGATGCGGCAGCCCAATGGTTCCAGCTGGGTCCAGACGGGGGCCATTAGCGCTTCGGTATAGGCCTGTATACGATCGGGCTGCCAGTCGAGCAACTGCGTCAAAGCCGCGTCGAGCATCGGCATCTGAATAAAGTGCGTCTGTTCACCGACGTTATACCGATACGCCTTCGGGCGATAAACCGACTGGTAATCCATGAGTCGATGAAACTGATTGCTGTCGAGTCGATTCATCCAGCCTTCTTCCAACGGGATACCGCCATCGAAGGCGGGGCCGAAGCAGGCCAGTCCCATTGAATAGGGCCCCATCAACCATTTATAGCCAGCGCAGATTAGTACATCGGGCTGTACCTGCTGCCAATCGAATGGCAGCGCCCCGACCGACTGCGTACCATCGACGGCCAGCCAGGCTCCAACGTCCCGAGCCCGTTGGCCAATGGTAACTAGGTCGAAGCGGGTGCCGTACATCCAGTGGGCCGGCGGTGCCACGACCAGGGCCGTATCGGCCGTAATGGCGTCGAGAAGCTGTTCGTTCCAGCGCGAACCTTTCGGAAATCCAGACGGCATCGGTACCGTGCGAATGGTCAGACCCAGATCAGCCACGACCCGATCCCACGCATACACATCGCTTGGAAATTCGTCGCCTACCAGCAGAATATGCTGTCCCGCCCGGATACCCGGCTTTCGGTGCAGGTTACGGGCAACAATCGCCATACCGTACGAAACGGACGGAATCAGGGCCACGCGCTCCGGGTCCGGCAGGTTGATCAGTTGCGCAAACTTCGTCCGGACGGCGGTGCTACCGTCGAAAAAATCATCCGGCCGCAGCCCAAACGGATTTGCATGCCGAGTCAGTGCGTCGTGCCCGGCCTGCTCAACCGACAGGCTGAATGGTGAACGCGTGGCACAGTTCAAATAATGGACGCCGTCAGGCAGGCGAAAGAGCTGCTTCTGGCAGGAGAGGGGTGTCGCGGTCATAAATATGTCCTAAACAGCAAGATGCTGTTTGATTGAAAGTTGATACAAACAGCATCTTGCCAGTCGGCGCTCCAATGTTTGAGACAATTAGTTTTTCAGGCGTACGTACCGTTCGATGTTCAATCGGTCAATACCGGCTGCCGGTATTTTCTCGACGCCCTGCTGAACGAGTGTATCATTTTGAATCATGATGGTGAACGGAAAGGTATGCCCTTCCCACTGCCGGTCCGTGCAGTATTCCAGCTGTTCAGTGTAGGTGCTGTCGGTCAACGTGTAGCGTCCTCCGCCCGAATTATAACTGGGAGAAGAACCTTTGCCGTTTGTCAGGTCGTGGTTGAAAAAGGCAAAGTGGGTGTCGTTGATGATCTTGATGAACGACGCGCCTTTGGTGTAGTCGGTTAGGGCCGTATCGCCTTTCTCGATGAGCGTTCCCGATAGTAGTTTCCAGGTGCCGACAAGCGGTAGTTTGTCTTTGCCTGCGTCGGGCGCTTGCTTCGGCTCCGTTTTACAGCCAATAAATAAGGCACCAAGTAGAAGTAGTTTTTTCATGGTAGTAATTTGTGTAGAGACGCGACCCCTCGCGTCTCACCGCCGGATGGTTTGTTGCCAGATGGTTTGTTGCCAGATGGCTATTGCTGCCATATGGTTTGTTGCCGGATGGTTTTCCGTTATGTATAGGCTGGTCAATGATGGCTGACGCGTGCCGAGACGCGAAGGATCGCGTCTCTACTGAAAATCAATGTCGGTTAACTCAAAATTCTGTTTGAGGGGTATCAGGCCGCCCTCCTCGGCACCGGGGTGGTAAATGATGGTCTCGGGTTGAATGCCCTTCTGCACATTACCAATGTCGCGTCGTCGGTTGCCGTTGGCGTCGATGACCAGCCGAACCCGATAACGACCGGGTTTTAGTCGGGCAAAACTGTACGATTTGGTGCCATACGCCGTCCGGACAACGTTATACTTGTCGTCCAGCAACTCGATGATAAACTTGTCGTCCGGGCGGTTGACTCGCCCGGCGATCAGGCCAAAACTTTCGTCATCGGCTAATCGATATTTCGAGAAAAAACGTGGTAACGTATCGCCCTGTACGCTGATAAATGAGCCTTTCTCCAGCAACACGACCAGGCTATCGCGCAGGTTAGTCTTCTGCTTAATGTTCAGGCGGGAGTAGCTGTTGCTCCAGCGCAGCATGCTTGTATCCAGCTTGATGGGTTTGGTCGTGTCAGGGCCAATAATAATCGACGGGAGCGCGTACCGTAGGACGGGTTTGTTGAACGTCAGCGTAAAATCAAGGTCGTTGTCGATGGGGTCGCCACTCGTAGGCGTTATCTGCACCACCAACGGTTTACGATCGCGGGCGCGTGTCTTCAGCGGTGAGAAATACACCCGCTCTTTCAAGTCCGTGGTGTTGCCGACTGAGTCGACGGCTGTTATGCCGACGTTGATCGTATCGCCGGCAGCCCGGTTGGCCGGTCGGTAAATACGAATGAGCTTGGGCGATTCCAGAAACGAGATCAGACTATCGCTGGCTGTTGTTGATGCGGGTTTTGTTACGCGCAGAATGTAGCTGGCAATACCGCTGCTAAGTTCGAGACCAAGTGTTTCATCGGTTCGCTCGCGCCGACTGACGCGTGGTTTGCCGTAACCCCGGAAGGCTACCAGGTTGATATCCGTATAATCACGGTCCAGATTGAGTATGCTGTCGCGAAAGGCCACCCGTTCACCCGGCGTGTTGTTGACCAGATTCAGATCTTTATCGTCGAACCCGTACACTTTGTAGCGGCCGGCCCGGACGTTTTCGATGCGGAAATTACCGCTACTGTCGGTACGGTCGAAATACTGCGGGCGTTTGCGGTTGATCGGTAGCGTGTCGGTTGGCGCAAACAGACCGACGACAAAGCCCAGAATCGGCTGGCGGGTTTCGTCGTCGATAACTGTTCCCGATAGGTAGAGCGAATCGAGCGTCGGCCCGGTGCTAAACACGATTTTTGCGTCTTTGGCGATGTTGCCCTCCGAGATGTCCTTGATGCCGTCTGAGAAATCGATGGTGTAGGTTGTGTTAGGTTGGAAGGGCCGGGCGAAGGTTAGCCGGACCCCTTCCGGTAGCGATTTGACGATGTATGTGTTGCTATCCTGGGGGGTGACCGTGATTTTTTGCTGAATATTTTCTGTCTTAACGTACTCGTCGAAATACAACTCTACCGTCTTTCCTTCGTAATTCAATTGCCGCATGGTGGGAACGGTGGCGACGACCTTCGGGGCTAATGAATCTTTCTTGCCACCTGGCGGCTGAGCGACCTGTGCGCAGTTCTGAAGCAGGAAAGGCAGCGACAGCAGCAGCAATAAAGCGACAACACGAATCGAATTGGTAGTAGAAAACCTGTATAAAATCAGTCGTTCGTTCGTTCGCTCGTTCAATTCCATTGCGGCACTCGTTCGCTTTTAGTTACGTCTACAAAGGTAAACGCCCGTTCATCGTTAAACCGTACCGGCCGACATAAAATGGGTACCTGCTTCGTTACGTTTACTAGAAATTTAAGAAAATTTAGGTATTCTCGGCAGCCGTGTGGGTAAGCCGTTAGTTTTGCCAGTACGGAACCAAGTACCAGTCCCACCTAATTAGCCACGAATGACCCGTAATTCTGTTTATCTGTCGGCACTGCTGCTGGCGTCGGCTTGTCTAGTGAGCGGCTGCTCCAACCCCGCCGATGACCTCGATTCGCAGGTGTCCGATGCGCTTAGCGATAACGCCATCGATGTGTCGGAAGCCGATGCCCTGCGCGTGTACATCGGCCGCGAGAACCGCGAACTCGGCAAAGACGACAAAACCAAAGCCATCATTCTGCCCGACGGCAAGATCGACGAGTCGGCGCTGATGGCGTTCGTCAAGCGCAACCGCACCTACCGAAAGCTGGCCAAGGAAGGAAAGACCCCCAGTGTTGCGCTGTCGGGTGGAGCCACTGCCGCTACGAAGCCGATCAGCCTGAATCTGTACCTGGAAGCTAGCGGCAGTATGTTTCCCTATGATGCGCCAACCGGTAATGGAACGTTTAAGCGGACGCTCAACGACCTGCTCACTGGCTTCGATGCGACCAACGCCGGACAGGGGAAAATCTACGTCGTAAATACCGAGGTCAACCCGCTGGGTTTGTCGCTGTCGCAGTTCTTCAAGGAACGCAACATCTTCACCGTTGCCAAAACGAAAGGCAAAACGACGAGTACCGACTTTGAGAAAATTTTCAAAACGATTTTATCGGAAACATCAGGAAACAACCTGAGTGTGCTGGTCTCGGACCTGATTTATTCTGACCCAGCCCTGACGGGTATGAGTGCGCAGAAAACACTCGATGCGGCTAGTTCGCTGCTGACGACAGTATTCAATCCTTACGTCAACACCCACTCGATGCTCGTGCTCAAACTCGACGCTGACTTCGACGGAAC
>JAKONH010000241.1 GCA_022702045.1 Spirosomataceae bacterium | reverse complement strand
ACGAAGGGCTGCAACGACTAGTCTGGAACGGGGCTGTACCGTTTGAGATTCGTACGATAAAAGCAATGCCCGACGGTTTCGAAGTAGAGTTCACCAAACCCGTCGACCGGAAATCGGCCGAAGATCTAGCGTCGTACCGCGTGGAAAGCTTCCTCTACAAATACCACTCGGTATACGGCAGCCCAACGGTAGACAAAGAAGCGCTGCCCCTGAAAGGCGTGAAAGTGTCGGCCGACAACATGAAAGCCCGCGTTATCGTAGGTGATCTGCGCCGGTACTACATCCATCAGCTGACGCTCGACGGCGTACGCGGTGCTGAAGGGTCGTACTCACTCGTTCACCCGATTGCGTACTACACGCTCAACAACATTCCCGACGGACAAAAGCTGGCGATGACTGAGGTAAGTACGCGCAATTCAGCCACTACACCTGCCACGACGGCACCGGCAGCCACAGCTCCCGCAACGGGCAAGAAAGCGACGGCTACGAAAGGTAAAGTAACGACAGGCGAATCCACGCGGGGAGCTAATCCGAAGATTCAGGAAGGGCAGGCCGTTTCGATGGCCAAAGCACCGACTTACGACGAGGTGAAAGGCTTACTCGCCCGCCACACCTGTTTGGCTTGCCACCAGGCCAACAAACGGCAGGTTGGTCCGGCCTACGCGGACGTTGCCAAACGCCGGTACACCAACGACCAGATTGTGGAGCTGATCTATCATCCAAAACCCACTAACTGGCCCGACTACGCAACGGAGATGCCGCCCATGCCGCAGGTTCCGAAAGCCGACGCGCTGAAGATTGCCGCCTGGATCAACTCGCTGGCACCAGCCAGTGGTAGCAGTGGTAGCAGCAACCCCGACGCACCGAAGCCGTAAGTAGCATTAAGCGATTCGTTTAGCCCTCTTTCCTTACCGGAAGGGGGCTTTTTCATGTCCTGTCAGTGACATGTGCTTAGCGTACATTCCCCAAAACGCCTTATTTTGCCCCCCCCTTCTATACCGAGCCTTGCACCGATGCTGCCCTTTCGTAAGCCTGCGATTGACGGACCACCCCTGATTCAGCGACTATACATAGTACTGTTTGTCCTGCTACCGGGTGCGTGCTGGTATTGGGGGAACGGCTTGTCCGGCGATTACTGGTATCTGGTTTGGCTGGCTCCTATTCCTACGCTGATAAGCCCAGCTTACACGGACAGAAAGACCAGCTTTCTATTTGCGTTTGTCGCCTGTCTGATGGGACGGCTCAGTTGGTTCGTTTATCTACACACTGTCATTTCACCGTTACTGGCAGGACTACTAACAGGAGCACTGGCGTATGCGTTTGCACGAATCGCTGTTTATTCAGGCGTACAGCTCAGTACGAAACGCAATTGGCGCAGCCTCTTCACGTATCCGGTACTGATGACGGCTTTCGAGTATGTGGTGCTGACATGCTCTCCCGACGGGACGGCTACCAGTCTGGCCTACACCCAGTCGGATGTACTACCGATCATACAAATTGCTTCCCTTACAGGCACACCGGGCATTACCTTCCTCGTCAGTTTATTTCCGGCCCTGTGCGCGTTTTGCTGGCTGGCCGGGCAGCAGCGAACACGTATTTTTCAAGCAGCAGGCCTGGCGCTGCTCACCTACGGATCGGTACTGGGCTACGGTTTATACAGACTCCGCACGCCGATGCCGTCAGCCACCCTACACGCAGGCATGGTTGTCCTTGACGAGACGAAACACTATACCGACCAGCAGGATAGTCAGCCACAAATGCGCACTGTTCTGGCTGACTACGAGCGGGCCATTACCGCTGTAGCAGCGACTGGCGCACAAGTTATCCTGCTTCCGGAAACCGCATTTCGACTCACTTCCTTAACCGACAGTCTGGTGATGAACTCGTTGCGGCACCTAGCGAAACGTACCAATACGCGGCTTATCGTTGGACTAGCCGATTACAGTCAGCCTGATGCCCATAACACCGCCGTGGTCATCGATGCCAACGGCGGCCTACTGACAATCTATACGAAACGCCATTTGGTACGCGGCTTCGAGTCTCAATTTAGTGCGGGTCAGCAAGCAGGGCTTTTTTCGATTGACACACTACAGGCAGGCGTCGCTATTTGTAAAGACCTGGATTTTCCCGGCACAATTCGTGACTATGGGCAAGCCCGCACAGCCGTGCTATTCGTTCCAGCCAACGACTTCAAGATCGACGATTGGTTACACGCCCGAATGGCGATTCTGCGTGGTGTCGAAAACGGATTTTCTGTAGTACGGGCAGCCCGACAGGGGCGGCTAACGATCAGCGATTCACGCGGACATGTGTTATACGAAACGAAAACAACCATAGGTAACCAAGCGCAACTTATTGGCACCGTTCCGCTCTCAGAGGGAACCACACTGTTTGTCTACGCAGGCAACTGGTTTGGCCTGCTAAATCTCATCGTCGCGTTTTTTCTGTCTCTATTCCCCCGACTGCGAACGCTCGCTTCGCGTGTTAACAACTAGCCTTTTGTTGACAGTGCAACAATCTGATATTACCCCTCTCCCGCTTTGGGCGGTCCGCGTCACGGTGGCCGCCCAAAGCGGGAGGGGACGGACGGCTGCTGCCGCGACGGGTACATCACCGCACGGTCAGCACATTCCGTTTGTAGGTTACCGTGCGACCATCGTTGATGACGCCTTTCCAGTTCAGCCCGTAACCGAAATCATAGGTATGTCCGTCAGCATCGACGTAGCACTGCATATCGCGCGGAACGTCTTCAGCCTGCTGCTCTACCGTACGCATGTTGGCGGGCATCTGCATAGGCAGCAGAGCTGACGGTTCATGCGCCCCCGACAGAATGTCGAGCAGGGCCTGATCCTGAATACCGAAGTTCGCCAGAATCGCACTGGTCGATGGCTCTAGCTCGGCAAACACCATTGGGTTGTTGATCCGCACCGACACGACGACGGGTTTACCGTTCATCTTCGCGTAGGTATCCGTCACCATCGTCAGGTCCGTTGCGTTGATTGTTTTGGCCGATTTGCCATCGTAGCTGCGGTTGGTAAACGTCTCCAGCGGGTCGCCCCCACCGATGCTTGGATTACGCGAACCCTGCGCCGTGTACGGCCGGTATTGCAGGCTAATCGGTATATAGCCCGTTTTGCCATTGTTGGCCGCTTCCTTGTCGTACCCTCCTGCCGACTCCGGGCTCTCGATCACGACAAGGGCAAAATCAGCTTCGCCAGGGTTGTCGGTCAGCGTGTAGTATTTCTTTAATACATCCACGTTGATTGGGTAGTTATTGCTTTCAGGCGTTGGTATACCAAGGAAATTACGGCCCGCCGGGATGAAACGCTTCGGCACATACACTTTTTTACCCTTACTCACCGGCAACGCACTACGCTTGTTTTTCAGCATCACTACCGACTGCAACTGCGCTTGATACCCCGCGTTCATATAGTCAGGCTTCCCAACCGTTTGTTTGGTCTGTTCTGGATTCAGATACGGATTTTCGAACAGGCCCACGCGCAGGCTATTTTGCAGCAACCGCACCGCCGATAGTTCAAATCGCGCGCGCATGGCGGGTTCGCCATGCGCCTTTACGCCCAGTTGATACGCGCTTATAACTGGCCCCGCATCGTTGTTGCCGCCATACTGATCGACGCCCGCCATCAACGCTTTATAATGCCGTTCGGCCAGCGACAGCTTTTCGACACCCCATGATTTACCCGTCAAAAAAACGTCGACAGCCGTCTCATCGGCCGTAACCAGCCAGTCGGTGCAGACTACACCGTCGTACTTGTATTTCTGCCGAAGCAGGTCACCCACGATGTACTTGTTATAACCGTTACCGACGTTCTCGCCGTACGTTTTATCCTGGTTAAACGAGATCGTGTAATAGGGCATGACAGCCGCTGACGTACTGGTTTTGCCATTTAATTTGAACGCGCCATCGATAAACGGCATCAGGTGCGTACTGAAATTGTTACCCGGATAAACGGCGTATTTGCCGTAACCATAGTGCGCATCCCGCCCGCCTTCGCCAGAGCCACCACCCGGCCAGTGTTTCACCATGGCATTGACACTCGCATAGCCCCAGCCGTTATTGATTTCCTGCTTACCCATCGACGTCTGAAAGCCATCGATATACGCACGGGCCAGATCAGTCGTCAGTTTCGGATCTTCACCGAACGTACCGCTAACCCGGTTCCAGCGAGGATCGGTCGCCAGATCGACCTGTGGCGACAGCGTCGTGGTAATACCTAATGCCCGATATTCAGCCGCTGCGACCTGCCCGAATTGTCGTACCAGTTCAGGGTTGAACGTTGCCGCCATACCCAGCGAACCCGGCCACATCGAGATGGTACCACCCGCTCCGGCATTGAACTCGGCATCGGCACGGGTACCATGACGTGGATCGGAACTACTATTGATCGGGATACCCAGCCCGATCCCTTCGACCAGTGCCTGTGCATTATTGTTCCAATTGGCACCGGCCTCAGGGCTTTGTACCGACGTTATCAGCACATGCCGCAGGTTATCATTAGTCAGAAACGCCTTTTGCTGATCAGACAAGTCGCTGACGTTGGCTCCGCTCTGTGCGAACACCTTCCCGCCGTATGTACCCGCGAAAGGCCCAGCCGGTGCGGCCGGAATCGGTTGGTGTTTACTATACAGCATCAGTCCCGCAATCTGATCGACGGTCATGCGACTGGCCAGGTCTTTGGCCCGGTCCAGCGTAGGCAGTCGCCAGTCTTCATACGGGTCGAGTCGGCCGTTTTTGTTGAGATCCTTAAAGGCCAGTCCGTCGACGGTCAATAGGTTGACACCGGAAGCGGTCGAGTAGCCAAGCGTTTGTCCGCCGGGATTCGTCACGCGCACGATTGTGCCGGTTGTTTGGGACGTCCATTTCTGGGGCGTCTGCGCCATGCCTATGCCAACGGGTAGCAGAACGCCCAGGCAAAACGGGTAAACAAACTTATTCATACTGATAATTAAGGTTATAGCGATAAGCCCTTGGGTTTTACAGTAAATGTAAAGCCGCGCTATCACAACTCAATGTCATGATCGCGCGGCTTTATGTATTTTGTACGTACTGTGTGATTTGTTGTAACCCAGACCCGCGCCGGTGGCCACCGTGGCGCGGGTCTGGGTTACATTTTCTCGAAGACGACGTCGGTGAAATAGCCTTTGCAATCGGTGAATGACTTCACCACCCGGAAGCCGGTTTGCTGTGCCAGTTGCTCGATCTGGGCGGGTGTAAATTTGCGCGAAATCTCGGTATGGATGATTTCACCGTAGGCAAACGGTATCGTCATACCCAGCGCATCGATACGCACAGTCTGGGCTTTTTGGCTCACCAGATAACTGCGTGCTTCGCCCGTCTCGGGGCTGTACGTTTCGTAATGATCGAAAGCGGCCAGATCGAAGTTGGCGTCGAGATCCCGGTTTAGCCGCCGAAGCAGATTCAGGTTGAACGCCCGCGTCAGACCCTGCCGGTCGTTATAGGCTGCGTGAATCACGGCCGGGTGTTTTTGCAGATCGATACCCGTCAGGACCAGATCGCCGGGGCGGAGCCGGTCGTGCAGTTGACGGTAAAAATCGATCGCTTCGTCTGGCGTAAAATTGCCGATGTTGGACCCCAGAAACAGCACTACCCGCCGGGCATTAGATTCTTCCGACAGTTGCTCCAGAGCGTTGAAATAATCGTCGTGTCGGGCGTTGAGTCGCAGGGAAGGCCACGACTGGCGGATATCGGCCACAAGGCCATTGAGCGCATCAACCGAAATATCGACTGGTGCGTAGGCGAAGTCAGCCTGTTCCTCGACGAAGTGACTTAACAGCAACTTTGTTTTCAAGCCATCACCCGCACCTAACTCGACCAAATCGAACGAGCGGTCGCCCACAGCAAACAGATTCAGCAGGTCAGCCTTGTAGCTATCCAGAATTTCATACTCCGAGCGCGTCAGGTAGTATTCCGGCGCATGCATAATGTCCTGGAAAATACGGCTCCCCTCCGCATCATAGAAGAAACGCGACGACAGCCGTTTAGGCATCTGTTGTAAACCCGTCTGCACTTCTTCGATCAGCGCCGGATCAACGGTTGTTTCTGTCGTAGATTGGTTGTCCTGCGAATCAGTCAGCAGGCTGAGTACCGATGGTTCCGCTACTTCACCAATCGTATTCCCGTATATTGCCATTGTGTGCTCGGATGAAAAAAGTTGCGATATGTTGAGCGGGCATGGCCGTCGGGGGTAGCGATCGACGCACCCCGCAACACGATTTGCCCGCTCATGAATTTGCCATTGTATTCGCCGACCGCGCCTTCGGCGGTAGCGAAACCCGGATAGGGTAAATAAGCCGAGTTTGTCCACTCCCAGCGGCTCCCCCAATTGACCTGACTGGCTATGGCTTCCCATTCAAACTCGGTCGGCAGCCGCTGCCCTTTCCAGCGTGCGTAAGCATCCGCTTCGTACTGACTGACATGGCACACAGCCGCATCGGGGTCAACAGGTTGAAGTCCGTCGAAGGTATAGACATGCCAGACACCATCGATGCTGTGCCAATACAGGGGGGCTTTGGCACCGGTACGTTTCACCCAGGCCCAGCCATCGGAAAGCCAGTATTTAAACTGCTGGTAACCACCGGCCTGTATAAAGTCGAGGTACTCGCCATTCGTTACCAGCGTACCCGACAACGTCATGTCGTTCAGGTATACCTTGTGCAGTCCCAACTCGTTGTCGAAACAGAAATCAGCCCCCTGGTGACCGATGGTATATACCCCCTCACTGATCGACACGTCCGGTCCGTTTACCAGTCGTGGATTTTCCTGCACCGGCATATCGATGGCGGGTAGCAGTGGATTATGGCCCAGAATGTACTTGATATCGGTAATCAGCAGTTCCTGGTGCTGCTGCTCGTGGTTAAAGCCCAGTTCGAGCAGACAAATCAACTCAGGCGTTGGGTCGGCGGCATCGAGAAAACGGCTCATGTGCTCATCGACATAAGCCCGATATGCATAGACCTGCGAAACGGTAGGCCGGCTCAGGTTACCCCGATCTGTTCGCAGCACACGCTTGCCGACGGTTTCGTAATAGCTGTTGAATACAAAACTGAAATCGTCGTGGAACACGCGGTAGCCGGACGCGTGCGGCACCAGTACAAACGTCTCCCAGAACCAGGTAATGTGCCCCAAATGCCATTTCGGCGGACTAACGTCAGCCATCGGCTGCACCACATAGTCTTCGGTTTCCAGCCCCCGGCAGATAGCTTCGGAATAGTGTCTGATGCGCAGGTATTGCTGCGTGAGCGTATGTTCAGCAATCATACCCCGTTAACTGACGAGAGTAGGTGGGTGTTTGCTGTCGTTACAATTATTTGTACGGATAACCGGTATCTGTATACGTCTGTTCGGTTTACGGTATTCGGTTTGCAGTTTTCGGCACTCCGTATTCCGGCCTTTCTCTCAACTGTAGCGTCGTCGATTAGTTACCCGGTTACCCACTGTAAACCGTATACTGAAAACGATAAACCGAATACCGTATTCAATTCTCCGCCAGATACTTATGCACAAAGCTGACAGCCATGGCACCTTCACCGACCGCAGACGCTACGCGGTTCATAGCCCCGGCCCGTACGTCGCCCGCAGCAAAAATACCGGGACTACAGGTTTCCAGCACGAAAGGTTCGCGGCTTTGTTTCCAGACGCGCTTATACTCAGCATATTTACCCATATCACGGCCGGTGGCAATAAAGCCTTTCGGATCTTTGATAATGTCCATCTCAATCCAGTCGGTTAGCGGTTTGGCACCGATGAAGATGAACACACCGCTAGCCGGTTCCGTCTTTTGTTCGTGCGTATCCATATTCTCCAGCACTACGCATTCCAGCCGCTCATTACCCGTTGCCGAGACAACCTCCGTGCAACTCAGCACATGAATATTTGGCGTATTGCTGATCTGGTCAATCAGGTACTGCGACATGGTTTCTGACAAGTCGGGGCGACGGATGCAGATACACACGTCTGAAGCCGTGCGGGAGAGATACATGGCCCCCTGACCCGCCGAATTACCGCCACCAACGACATAGACCGGCTTTCCTTTGAACGCCAGCGCTTCTGTCGTGGCCGCTCCGTAATAGACCCCTGCGCCAGTAAACTTATCGAGACTTTCGTTTTCCAGTTTTCGATACGACACGCCCGTGCTGAGCACGATAGCCCGCGCGACGACTTCGCTATCATCGGCCATACGGATATGCTTGTATTGCCCTTCCGAATGAATTGACACCACTTCCTGCGGAGCCAGAAACTCAACCCCGAACCGTTGCGCCTGGGTGATCGCCCGGCGCGTCAGGTCAGACCCGCTCAGTCCGTTTGGAAAGCCCAGGTAATTTTCGATTCGTGAACTCGTACCAGCCTGTCCGCCCGGCGCACGCTTGTCGATCAAAATCGTCTTTAGCCCTTCCGATCCACCGTAGACGGCAGCCGCCAACCCCGCCGGTCCGGCACCGATAATCGCCAGATCGTAGAGACTTTCGTTGGCCGTTGGTTTCAGACCCAGCTTTTCGCCGACATCAACTAGCTCTGGTTTTGGTAAAGCCGTGCCGTCGCCCAGCACCACGACTGGTAAGTCCGACCGACTTAATTTATGCAGATCGAGCAGTTCCTGCGCCTGTGGGTCGTTTTCAATGTCGAGCCACTGGTACGGAAACAGGTTACCCGCCAGAAAATCCTTCAACGCGTGCGACTGTGGCGAAAACTGATAACCGATCAATCGTAGTCCCTCGAACGTGGGCCGATAGTTCGACTGCCAGTCGCTGAGCAGATCATCGAGAATGGGATACAGTTTCTCTTCGGGCGGGTCCCAGGGTTTGGCAATGTAATAATCGAGTTGTACTTCATTGATGGCCCGCACGGCCGCATCGATGTCTGAGTACGCTGTCAGCAGGGCGCGTTTGGCATTTGGGAAAATCTTGCGTGCTTCGGTCAGAAACGCGACACCCGTCATTTGCGGCATCCGCTGATCCGACAGAAACAGGGCAACCTCCTCCCCTTTCTTTTTCAGTTCGCTCAACGACTCAAGCGCTTCCTTCGCCGAGATTGTCGCCAGTACCCGGTACTGCTTACGGTATTTCTGCCGCAGGTCGTGCTGAATCGCCTGCAACACCTGTGGATCGTCGTCAATGGAAACTATGATAGGAAGACGCATGAGATAATGATTGACGGGTTGAATGATTGAATGATTAAATGGGTGAATTCAATCATTTAATCGACCGGTAAGCAAATACTAAACTCGGTACGGCCGGGTTGAGAAGCAACCTTTATAGACCCGTTGTGATGGTTGACGATGCCCTGAACGATGTCAAGCCCAAGTCCAGTGCCTTTGCCGATTTCTTTTGTCGTAAAGAAAGGATCGAAGATGGAGTCGCGAATGTCGTCGGGAATGCCGGTACCGGTGTCGGTGATTTTCGTCAGGACAAACGTCAGGCCATCATTATGGTGCTCGACTTCGCTGGAAATTGTTAGTTCGCCCCCGTCAGGCATGGCGTCGATGGCGTTGTCGATCAGATTGGTCCACACCTGATTCAGTTCACCCGGCCAGCCGCAGACCGTTGGCAAATCGCCAGCCAAATCCAGCGTAACTGTAACCTTGCTGCCTTTGACCTTGTGGTCCAGCAGTGTCAGCGTACTGCGAATACCTTCGCTCAGATCGACCGTCGTTTTGCCCGCCCCCCGGTCCATGTGCGTGTAGTTTTTGATCGACCCGACCAGCGTACCGATCCGCTCTGACGCGTCGCTGATATCGCGCACCAGCGACTGCGTCACCAGGTTGTTGACGATCCAGCTTGTCACGCCACTAATATTGTCAGGCCCAACCTGATCGAGCAGCCAGTTCAGGTCATCTGTCGTAAACCCAAACTCGATAAGCGGCCCAGCCAGATCTAGGTTACCACTATCAACCCCGTAGTCATCAAGCCAGTCGGTTAGTTGGTCTTCATAACTACTACGCTCCAACAAACTGAGTTGGGGCGCTTTTTGGTCAAGCTTTTTAAACAGCTTTTCATTGACGATATCAACTTTATCGTCGGCCAGCTGCAGGTGCATAATCTGCTTGAAAGCGTCGGGTGTGGCCCGCAGATGCGCCTTCATCGTCTCGGCCGACCGGACGATAGCGGCCACGGGGTTGTTCAGCTCGTGGGCCAGTCCCGCCGACAACCGACCCAGCGACGCCATCTTGTCTTCCTGCTGTGTGTAGCGGGTGAAATTGCGCACCCGGGTCGTCATTTGTTGCACCAGTACCTCCGTCAGTTCATAATGCAGGCAAGCCATATCCCGCAGCTTATCGCGATGCACCTGTAACACCTGCGACGCTTCGTCTGCCACGATCCGATTCGGAATACTGGTCATACGTGAATACGGCAAAGCTCCCAGAATACCGTGCTTGTCGTACACGGCAATGTCGTCTTCGGAACCGCTTTGGCCGGTATCGATTACAATATGTCCGTCAAGCACCAGCATCAGGTAAGTAACCGTTTCGCCGGGTTTTACCAGTACTGTTCCCGCGTTGATGTGCCTTTCCTCCCCGTTATCGATCAGCCATTGCAACTGCTCATCGGGGACATTGGCAAAGACCGGAAACTGTCGAAGTTGTTCAAGCATGATTGTGTAAATCTGTAGAGACGCGACCCTTCGCATCTCATTCGCCGGATGGCCTCTGCTGACCTGCCGGATGGTTTTGACTGACCTACCGGATAACCATTGCTGACGCATCCTGAGACGCAACGGATTGTCGCACCGGCGCACCGGTCTCTACGGAAACCCAAATTCAGGCAATTGGTTAGCGAACTATTAGCCGATTGTCAACGTCCGGTAGACAGCCGTTTTTCGTTTATCAATTATGCGCCCTACTCTGCTGCTCCTGTTTGGCTTACTGGCCCTCTCGTTCCGGCCTGACAAGCCCGCTTATCGTCTTTACGACGCGAAAATCAAAGTCGTTTCGTACGATCAGCTACTGCGCCGTGCCGCCGACGCCGACGTGGTGCTTTTTGGTGAACTGCATAACAATCCGATCTGTCATTGGCTTGAACTGCAATTGGCCAAAGATCTGGCCGGGCAGAAAAAAGGGCAGGTTGTGTTAGGAGCCGAGATGTTTGAAACCGATAACCAGACCGCCCTGACCGACTATGTCCAGGGCCGTAGCAGCGATAAGGAGTTTGCCGCGCAGGCTCGGCTGTGGCCTAATTACGATACCGACTACAAACCGCTGACGGCCCTGGCCCGCGAGCAGAAAATACTGTTTGTGGCGACGAATGTTCCCCGGCGTTATGCTACGCTGGTCGCCCGCCACGGCCTGTCGTCGCTGGATACAGTCTCCGCAGCAACAAAGCGGCTCATTACACCACTGCCGCTAACCGTCGACCTGACCCGGCCGGGCTACAAGGCTATGATGGAGATGATGGGTGGTTCAGGACACGGCAGCAGTGGCGCTCCGAACCCACACGGTAGCACGACCGATATGTCGGCGAACTTCGCCCGCGCGCAGGCGATCAAAGACGCCACGATGGCGTATTTCATTCTGCAGAACCACAAGCCCGGCCAAACATTGCTACACAACAACGGCGATTACCATTCGAAAAACTTCGACGGCATTGTTGGGTATCTACGCGATATGGCCGGACCGTCGCTGAAAATTCTGACGATATCCTCTGTCGATGTAGCTGATCCTGAGCGACCACAGGCAGGCAGCGATACAAATCTCAGCCAGTTAGCCGATTTCGTCATCGCCATTCCCGCCGATATGACCAAGACCTACTAGGTCAGACGAAGCGGCTGACTGGGTTATCCCCGGCAGTATCCTGCCGCTTCGGCGGTCCAATGTCGGGATACTGTACTCGCTCGATGCAAGTCAGACACTAACATTTGCCGACTGTAGGCGGTTGTCTTGTCGATTAAAAACTGATTAATATAACCGTTATGATCAAGAAAGCACTCGATCTGTCGGGTAAGAATGCCCTGGTAACGGGCTCAAGTCAAGGCATTGGAGCAGCTATCGCACTGGGCCTGGCCGAGTTTGGTGCCAACGTGCTGATTCACTACCACGCCAAATCAGACAAGGCCGAAGCCGTTGCCGATCAGGTCCGGGCGCTGGGCGTTAACGCTGCCATCATCGACGGCGATCTGGCAGCGTCAAACGCAGCCGCCGAGATGCACCGGAAAGCCATTGATGCCTTCGGAACAATTGACATACTGGTTTTGAACGCGTCGATTCAGCGGCCAAAACTGTGGCAGGAAACCACGTCTGAAGAATTTGACGAGCAGGTCACGGCGAACTGGAAATCTACCCTCCAGCTAATTCAGCTTTTCTCTACGGAAATGGTCGCGCGAGGCTGGGGCCGTATCCTAACGATTGGCAGTGTGCAGGAAGAAAAGCCGCACCCGACGATGGTCGTGTATGCAGGCACTAAGGCAGCTGTTGCTAACACGGTTAAAAACCTGGCGCTGCAACTGGCTGGCAAAGGCGTTACCGTAAATAACTTGTCGCCTGGCGTTATCGACACCGCCCGCACCGACGAGCCCACGCGCCCGGTCGATGAAGCCATCAGTCAGCGCATGACCATTCCGCTCGACGACGAAGGCGACCCAGTCGACTGTGCACCCATGGCCTTACTGCTTTGCTCCGAAGCCGGTCGGTACATCACCGGACATTCTATCTTCGTCGACGGGGGCATGAGTCTATAGAAGAAAAAAATATCTACCTGAAAATGTGGAGGCTAAAGAATAGTCTGGCGCGTATATGTAGCCTGGCCAGGTCCGCGCCACGGTGGCCGCCGGCACCGGTCCATGTTTGGGTCCCGTTAAGGTGACTAGTGCAGACAGCAGCTTTCTTATCCGCTACGCGTCCACCCGGACGTGGCCGTTCAGGCTACATAGCAGCATACTATACTCCGCTACCAGGGCCCAGCAGTGTGCATCGCAGTGCCAGCGCATCTGCGTGATCGGGCGATGCGCCCACCGGCGGAGCAATGGTGTTTCATAGGCCGTCAATAGCCCGGCAATGAAAAAGTGAAACCCGGCAAAATCAGCTTCGATATCTGCTGTGTTGATTATTGGCGGATGAGCACCCAGGCGCAGTAGCGTGGTGGTCAGCACGATCTGTTCGAGCCGGTTTGTCGCCTGACCAAGTAGTTGCCGGGCATCGACTATGAGTTGCGAACGCACCGGCTCCAGTTCAGGGATAGTGAACGCATGCATAAGTCGGCTTACGTGGTAAGCAATCAGCGACGGACGGGCGTAATGCGGAGCACAGCCAAACGGATCGCTGCGGTACCACCCCGACAGGATGACGTCGCGCAGATAAGTCAGTGAATCAGTATCGTGCTGATTACGGGGCAAGTCGTATTCGTAAACGCAATACAGCAGATTACTGAGGGCACAGGCATCGAAGTCGATGGGCATGGTCTTGCCGAACCAGGTCGAATAAGCGCGTAACGACTTGTAGTCCGGGAACGTATTCCGCGCCCAGTACACCGCCCCGTTGGCGTGTTTTGCCAGCTTTTCTTTGAACCACAATAGTATTGCTTCGTCAGGCGTCTTGGTCAGGTACACCATAGCCGTATCATCGATGTCGTCGGGAATACGAAAGTGATCGAACCGGCCGAATAGGTAGCCGTTGGGAAAGTGGCGCGACGGTTTTGTTGGCCAGAAATTATACGTATTCAGCCCATCCTTATTTTTGAATATCGGGTATGCGTTAACGGCTTTCCGGGTAATTTCGTCAACGAGAATCTGGCCTTCTGGTGTCAGTGACGGTCTTATTCGTTGCAGCGTGAAAACAGTAACCGCCGTGAAGAAAACGTTGGTATCCGCCCGCTCATAACGAAGGCTGCGATTGCGCCGAACCGACGGAAACAGCCCGTCAGGCTGTTGAAGCCGGGCGATCTGACGCAGTATGTCGACAGGCGAAATGGTAGTCATTTGGTAACAAAGAGACTACTTTTTTCTGGATAAAGGTTGGATATTTACGACCTGATTTTCCGCTCCGACCATGGCTACGCTGATTTTATTCGACGATCCCGCTCTCCGCACATCCCTGCTGCCATTGACCTTTACACGGCCGGTAGCTGGCATCCGATTCGGCATTCAGACACTGACTGAAAAGTGGGCTGGCTGGCTGGAACAAACCCCATCGTTTCTAACGGAAGCGTATCTGAGCGTTAAGTTTCCAATTCAGCCATCGGAAGACAACCTGTATGTCAACGGAGCAGTTTGCCCAACGCCGGCCCTTGTAAATGCACTGAACGGACTGGCCATGGGGCATGGTCTGCGCGATAGCGACGGGCTGGTACTCGCTGTCCGAACACCGCATGCCCTATCGCAGGCACCCGACATTATCGACGCCTACCAATGGCAACCGTTTACTGAATCACTAACCGTGCTGCGGCACTTATGGGACATTTTCGTTGAAAATGGCGACCAGATTCGGGCGGATTTCAGGCGAATCACCGAAGGCCGTACATCCAAACCAATTACCGATCCGTTCACCCGCGTCTACGCACCCGAAAACGTTTTTGTCGAGCCGGGCGCCACTATCCGGGCGGCCATTCTCAACGCCGAAGGTGGCCCCATCTACATCGGCAAAAACGCAACGATCAGCGAAGGTAGCATTGTCATCGGGCCATTTTCACTGGGCGAAGGGTCGACGGTAAACTGGGGCGGCAAGATGCGGTCGAACACGACGATTGGCCCGTTCTGCAAAGTAGGTGGCGAGGTTGGCAACTCGGTATTTTTCGGCTACAGCAACAAGGGTCACGATGGGTTTCTGGGCAATTCGATTATCGGCGAATGGTGTAATCTGGGTGCCAACGTCAACAACTCAAACCTGAAGAACGACTACAGCAACGTCAAAATTTATCACTACGGGACGCGGCAGCTGGAAGACACGGGCCGGCCATTCTGCGGGCTGACAATGGCCGATTATACCAAGGCTGGTATCAGTACGATGTTCAACACCGGCACGGTCGTCGGCGTCAGCGTCAACGTGTTTGGTGGCGGCTTTCAGTACAAACACATCCCGTCGTTTTCGTGGGGTGGGGCTGCCGACGGGTTCACGACGTACCGGCTCGATAAAGCAATGCAGGTAGCCGCCGAAGCGTATGCCCGGCGTAATCGTCCGTTCGACGAGGTCGAAAAAAACATTTTGCGGGCTATCTTTGACCAAAGCCACAGCCTCCCCCCCGAACCATTGTTTTCCTTTTAAGTGCAGTATTCAGTTTACGGTTTTCAGTAGTTCCCGATCACACGTCTCGAACAGGTAACCACCCGGCACCGTAAACCGCAACCTGTATACCGTAAAACCGTATGCAATTCTCCGATATCGTAGGGCAGGATGCCGTTCAGCAATTATTGCTTCGGGCAGTGCAAACGAACCATCTGGCCCACGCGCTGCTGTTCGACGGCCCAACGGGTAGCGCGAATCTGGCCTTGGCGCTGGCCTTGGCACAGTACGTCAACTGTGAGGACAAACAGGCGACCGATTCATGCGGCCGGTGCGCGTCCTGTGTGAAGATGCAGAAGCTGGTTCACCCCGACCTGCACCTGGTGTTTCCGGTCGCCAACCTAGCTAAGGGAAAAACCTCGGAAGCGTACCTGACCGACTTCCGTAAATTCCTCCTCGAACAACCATACCGCACCCTGCCCGACTGGCTCGAAACCATCGGTGCCGACAATAAGCAGGGTAATATCTCGGCCGAAGAAGCGCGCTCAATTCTGCAGAAGCTGTCGCTGAAAGCATACGAAGGACCGTACAAGATCATGCTGATCTGGCTGCCGGAATTGATGAACGTATCGTCGGCCAATGCATTGCTGAAAGTACTGGAAGAGCCGCCCGCAAAGACGCTGTTTCTGCTCGTGACCAATCAAGCTGATAAGCTACTGATTACGATTCTGTCGCGGACACAGCGCGTTGGCGTACCGGCCTTCACCGACGACGCTATCGCGACGCACCTGCGGCAACACCTGAACCTCGACGAAACAACAGCCCGGCGGATCGCTTACTTAGCCGACGGCAACCTGGCCGAAGCCTTACGGCTACGTACGCAGGAAGGCACTGACGACGAACATGCCTGGTTTGCCGAATGGATGCGCGATTGCTACCGACAGGATCTGGCCAAGCTGGTCAAGCAGGCCGATCAGTTCGACGGATTCAGCAAGGAGAAGCAGAAAGGACTGTTTGACTACAGCATTCGCCTGTGCCGCGATCTGTTTCTCTGGCAACAGGGCGCGGGAGCTTTGCTTCGACTACCCGACGACGAGATGGCGTTTGTGAAGAACTTTGCCAGGGTATTGACCACTGCTCATGTCGAGCGCATCGTTGCTGACCTGAATCAGGCGACCTACCACATCGAGCGAAATGCCCGCGCCAAGATGGTCATGCTCGATTTGTCGCTTACCTTCACCCGACTTATAAAATGAGTTATAAAGTCGCAGAGTTATAGCATTATAAAGTTGCGGTTCCCCGCCGGGACTGGCACGTCTGAGTTTGGTGACAGCAACGCTACAACCACCCAACTCTACGACTTTACAACTACAAAAGAATGTCTAAACAGCTCATCGGCATGACAGACCGGATCGACTTACCCGATCTGGGCTTATTCGATATCCACGCTAAAGTCGATACCGGGGCGTATACATCGGCGATACACTGCAAGGATGTTCGGCTCGTACGAACGAAGTCGGGGGAAAAACTTCGGTTCTGGCTGCTCGGCGAAACCGGCGAGCAACCCCGGCCGTTTTACAGTGGTCAGTTCAGTCAACGCATGATTCGTAACTCGTTTGGCGTGGCCGAACTGCGCTACGTCATTCAAACCCGTATGAAATTGTTTGACCGTTTGATTCGGGTCGAATTCACACTAGCCGACCGCGAGCAGATGCGCTACCCAATCTTACTGGGCCGCAAGATTCTGCGTAACCGATTTGTCGTTGATGTGTCTCAAAAAGACCTCTCCTATCAGGCTAAACTCGATCAGTCACAGGTGCAAATTAACGAAGCACCTTAACCTGTTCATCAGGAATATCCAGCTCACTCCCTGCTCATTCCGACAATTCACCGCGCTATGCGTATTGCCATTTTATCAACGAATCCCGGCTTGTACTCGACACAACGGCTGCTGACGGCCGCTGCGGAACGTAACCACGAAGCCGTCGTTGTCAATCACCTCAACTGCCACGTCATGATCGAAGGCGGGCGTCCTACGGTACTGCTCGACGGGCAGGAACTCGACTCGTTCGACGCGATCATTCCCCGTATCGGCGCGTCGGTAACCGACTACGGCTGTGCGGTGGTCCGGCAGTTTGAGATGATGAAAGTATTCACGACGGCCAAATCGCAGGCCATCATGCGGGCGCGCAACAAGCTACGTAGCCTACAAGTGCTCTCAAAAGCGGGCGTCGGACTGCCGAAAACCGTTATTGCCAACCACCCCAGAAACGGAAATGTCAACCGCCTGATCGAACTGGTCGGCGGACCGCCGGTCGTCATTAAGCTGCTGGAAGGCACGCAGGGAATCGGCGTCGTACTAGCCGAAACGTCAAAAGCCGCCCGGTCGACAATTGAGGCCTTTTATGGCCTGAAAAAGCATGTGCTGGTGCAAGAGTTCGTTGCTGAAGCCAAAGGATCCGACATTCGGGTCTTTGTGGTCGGTGGTAAAGTTGTCGGGGCCATGCGCCGGCAGGGTATCGAAGGCGAATTTCGGTCGAATCTGCACCGGGGCGGTAATGCTGTTTCAGTCACGCTAACCGCCGAAGAAGAACAGACGGCCATCGACGCGAGCCGGGCGCTGGGCCTAAAAGTCGCCGGTGTCGACATGCTCCCCTCCGACCGGGGTCCGCTGGTGCTTGAAGTCAACTCATCGCCGGGTCTGGAAGGCATCGAAACGGCTACCGGCATCAATGTCGCCGGCCACATTATCGCCTACATCGAAGAGAAGATCATTGGCGACGAAGGCGATACGGTGGGGGTGTAATTGAGAGATAGAATGATTGAGTGATTGAATACTTTTGTCTACCCCATTTAATCACTCAATCATTCTATCACTCAGTTATGCCCGCTCTTGACCCTGATTTAAAAAAAGCCATCGTGCGAATGCCCGGTCCGGAGAAAGATAAACTGCTGCTTCGATTGATCGCCAAGGATGCCACGCTGACGGAGAAGCTACAGTTTGAACTGGTTGAACACGGCCGAACGATCGACGAACGGCGCGAGCTGATTAAGGATTTTATTCGGCGAACGGCTAACCTGCATCAGGACACGGCAGCCTGGGTGCTGATCGACCTACGCACCGTCAGTGGCTACATCACGCGGCATGTGAAGGTGACGAAAGACAAGTACGGCGAAGTCGAACTGATGCTGTACATGCTCAACACGTTCTACGACGTACATGCGCATCTGCTTCACAAGTTCAACCACCGAACGGAGAAGGCGGCTCAGTACATTGCTAAACGAACGGAGATGCTGCTGAAGAAAGTCGTAAAACTCGACCCTGACTATTACCTCGAATTTTCTGACGATGTTAACAAACTACTTAGCTGGGTGCATTATGCCGCCCCGGCGCATTTCGCCCGGCAACTGAGCTTACCCAAAGAATGGGACGTTTGATCGTTTTTTCGTAGTGTCATCGAAATGATTGTGCCATGGCTACTGATGAACTGAAATCGCTGCTACACCAGCAGATCGACCGGCTTAATGATCCGCAGGACGTATAGGACCTCCTGTTAACAGTAAGTGAATTTATTGGTCAGCGGACAAACGTGTTTACCGAAACCCCGGAGTTGCAGGCGCAATTAGCGAAAACACTCGCGACAATCTCGGCTGCTCATCTTATCTCCCACAATGACGTAGCCCAGCAGTCAAAGCAATGGATTACGCGCTAGTCTGGACAGAAGACGCCCAAGAAAACTACCGGCAAACGGCTATTTATCTGCTTGACGCGTATGAATTCAACACAGCGGACAGGTTCACGGATACCGTCAATGCTCAGTTGCGAATTCTGGAGAAAAGCCCGTTTATCGGCCGCCGGCTCGATGCGTTGCCCTCCGTTCGTAAGCTTCCCATACAGCCGTACAACATAGTTTATTACGCTATTGCCGAACGGCAGGTTGTCATCCTCAATAGTCTCGACAGCCGGCGGTATCCCTCGCTTTAGCAAAACCCCTACTCCATTCAAGGTGTTATACTGGTAGTACAACTGCACCGAGTACCATGAGTAAAACCGTATTGCTAACCGGGGGAACAGGTATAATTGGCACCCGTCTGACACAACTACTGCAACAACAGGGGTATCAGGTAACCTACCTGAGTCGGGGAGCCAAGCCCGTTTCGGGCGTGACTGTCTATCAGTGGGACATTCGCAACGGCCAGATCGACCCCAAAGCCATTCAGACGGCCGACTACATCGTTCATCTGGCCGGAGCCGGCATCGCCGACGGACGCTGGACAGATGAGCGTAAAGACGACATTCTCGGCAGCCGCACCCAATCGACGGAATTACTGGCGAAAACGCTTGCTACCCACGAACATCATGTCGAAGCGTTTGCGGCTTCGTCGGCAATCGGCTACTACGGGGGCGATACCGGCGACCGGCCCGTCACGGAAAACACACCGGCTGGCACCGATTTTCTAGCGACCGTTACCCGCGCCTGGGAACGGTCAGAAGATCAGGTCACGGCACTGGGCATTCGTACGGTCAAATTGCGAACGGGCGTTGTCCTGTCGCCAGAGGGGGGCGCTTTACCTAAAATCGCGCAGCCGATTCGACTGGGTGCCGGTGCTCCATTGGGATCAGGGCAGCAGTATATGTCCTGGATTCATATTGACGATATTTGCCGGATGTACATTCAGGCGCTGACCGATGCATCCTGGTCGGGCGTATACAACGCAACAGCACCGATGCCCGTTACTAACCAGGATTTGACAAAAGCCATCGCCGATATACTTAAGCGTCCGTTGATCATGCCTAACGTACCAGCATTTGCCCTGAAACTGCTGTTTGGCGAAATGGCCATTACCGTATTGGGCGGCAACTACGTCATCAATAAGCGTATTGCTGACGAAACGTCCTTCAAATACAACTACGCCGACCTAAACCTGGCGCTAAAAAACCTGCTCGCTTAACCAATGACCGACTACCTGAAAGATGCGCTCAAAAAAGCCGCTATGTTCTGCGCCTATCAGGAACGTACTCAGCAGGAGTTACGCGATCGGCTCAAAGAATGGGGAGTCGTCGGCGACGATGCTGAAGAAGTGATCGCGGAACTGATTCAACAGAATTACCTCAACGAAGAACGATTCGCCAAGTCGTTTGCAGGGGGCAAGTTTCGGGTCAAGGGCTGGGGCAAACGCAAGATCAAGCAACACCTACAGCAGCGTGGCATCACGGGATACAACCTGGAACAGGCGATGAAGGAGATCGAACCCAACGATTACCGCACCACCCTCGCCGACTTACTCACGAAAAAACGGCAATCCATCCGCGACGACAATCCGCTGGTCGTCAAACAGAAACTCGTCCGCTATGCCCTCAGCAAAGGCTACGAGTCCGATATTGTCTGGCAGGTAGTGGAGGGAATGTAGGTATACGGTTCTCGGTTTACGGTGCGAGTAATCACCCGCTTGTCCGAAATGGCGACTGCAACCGTGAACCGTAAACCTCACTTCTCCAGCCGATATACGCTGTTCCAGTCGTCCTGAAAGATGCGCCGGTAGCGGCCGATGCATTCAGGGGCAGCGTTCGGAATATCGTAGGCCATGTTTAGTTTAGGGTCAGTGATGACGTAAGCCGCCTGCTCACGGGCAGCCAGGTCGAAAAACTGCGGCACCGACAGTTTCCCACCATACTCATGCTGATTGAGCAGAAAGTAATAGCTCAGGCTATGTATGCGGTAATGCCCAATCTGGTCGAAGAAAAAGTCGAGGGGGGCAATAATGGTGCTTCCCTGCTTGCCCATCCGTCGGGCGAGAGCTGCCGTTCGCTCGTGTACAATCGGCGCCTGATTTTCACTAAGTAGCAAGCCACCCTCCAGTAGTCCAGAACCCAGCCATAGGATTACAGCGGCTGCGCTTAGCCCCTGCCCCCATCGGGGCCACCGAACGGCCGAACCGGCAGCCGCCCGTCCCGCCAGCAGACAGGTGTAGGGTAGCAGAAGTAGCATATAATACTTGCTACTTCCGCGCGTTAGCAGCCACATCCAGACCGTTGCCGCCAGCAGGTAAACGATCAGTGGTCGACTTTGCCGGTCATACTGCCAGCTGAACCAGCCGACAACTACGGACAGTACCGTAATAGCAGCTTCGACCTGATTGTGAAACAGCATCTGATGAAACGAAGCCAGCGTGTTGAGCTTGGCCATCCAACCGAACAGGTGCCGCGTTGCTGGATCATAACGAAACTGCTCCAGCAACCGCGCCCACTGATTGTCGAGCAACACGTCGGAGAAATAAAAAGCGCAGACGAAAGCCCAGACGAATCCATACACAGCGCCAATGCGCCACCGCCGGTACCAGACCAGCCAGGTTAGTCCTGCCAACCCGTACATCAATCCATTCAGGTGAGTCAGAGCCGCCATGCCCGCGAAGATTGCCGCAACAACCAATCGGTCGGTTGGACGGTCGTTACTTGTTCCGGCTGTGCTCAGGAAATAATAGCCCCACAGACCAAAGGCGGCATTCATTGTTTCGGGTCGGGCAACGAAACCGTACCGTAATACCAGCCCGCAGGAAACATACAGAAGCACTGTCCAGCCAAACAATGCCGGTCGACTGGCAGCAGCCCCCGGCACGACGCCCCGCCGGGTCAGAGCATATAGCCCAGCGACGTTCAACGCAGCCCCCGCCGTACCGAGCGACTCGACGGCCGGGGCGCTAAACCCGAACAAGCTTGTCCAGCCAGCCAGCAGATAGATATATAGCTTGTGAAATACATAGATGCGCTCCTCCCAGTGATTGACACCTCTGAAAAACTCTGACCGGACTACACCATCGTGCAGAAAAAAGTAAGCCTGTTCGGCAAACCAGGCATCATCGAAGTCAGTGGCCCGGTGGTAAGCAGTAGCCGCGAACAGGAGCAGAAAAGGGCCAATCAACCAATAGGGCAGCCGGTCGGTCAGAAAGCGGTCAGGCATGAATACGCGAAATTTACGCGAAAATACGTGGAACCGACGGGCTTCCGTGTGTACGCGTTCACGCGGTAGTAGAGCCTGTTCATAGCAACATACTAATCATCCTGCCAAACAAAGATGGAACGAATCAACTTTTGGTCTATTAATACCGTTTTAACGAACTACCATTCATCTCTTCACGTATGATACACCGTCTCTACCCCTTACTCGTGTCCATGGCCCTGCTGATGGCCTGTTCGCGCAATCCTGTTACAGGCAAGCGGGAAGTTATTTTAATGTCTAAGGAACAGGAAATTGCGCTTGGCCAGCAGTCGCATCCCAGTGTTGTTTCCAGCATGGGGCTGTACGAAGATCAGAAACTGACGGCCTTCATCAATGAAAAAGGCAAAGCGATGGCGCGTATCTCGCACCGCCCTGATTTACCCTACCAGTTTTACATCGTCGATTCACCAGTTGTCAATGCGTTTGCCGTGCCGGGCGGTTATGTGTATTTCACGCGGGGCATCATGGCGCATTTTAACAACGAAGCGGAATTTGCCGGGGTATTGGGACATGAAATAGGTCATGTTACCGCCCGCCACTCAGCCCGTCAGCAAACGTCGCAGCTATTTGGCACGGTCGGCGTACTGGCAGGCTCCGTACTGCTCGACAAAACGGGTCAGCTCACCGATCTGGCATCACAGGGACTGCAACTGGCACTGTTGGGCTACAGCCGGGCGCACGAGTCGGAGTCGGACAAAATCGGCGTAGAATACTCCAGCAAAAATGGCTACGACGCGCACCAGATGGCTAATTTCTTTGCAACCATCAAACGTATCTCCGATCAGAGCGGGCAGGCGGTACCGAATATTCTTTCCACCCACCCCGATCCCGGCAACCGTTACAGCAAAGTTCACGAAATGGCCAAAGCGTACCAAACCGCCAATCCAGCCACGTACCAGGTCGATCGTGACGCTTACCTGCGTATGATCGATGGCATCATTTACGGCGAAGATCCTAAGCAGGGCTTTGTCGAAAACAACATGTTCTACCATCCGGAGTTGCGCTTTCAGTTTCCAGTACCCAGTGGCTGGCAACATCAGAATTCACCCGCTCAGTTTCAGATGGGGCCAAAGGATGGTAAACTGTCGATGATTCTGATGGGCGCGAAAGGCAATTCGCTGGACGAAGCGAGTCAGACGCTCGTCAAAGAACTGAACCTGAAAGTGCTGGAAAGCAACCGCACGACAATTAATGGCAACCCGGCTTATGTGCTGATTTCGCAGCAGCAGCCCCAGCAACAGCAGGGTCAGCAGCAGCAGCAACCAAGTGCAGCCAACACATTACAAATCGGTACGTGGCTGATTCAGTACGGTAATTCGATCTATGCCATCCACGGCCTGTCGACAGCGGCTAACTTTCAGGCGTCGTTCGACACCTTTCAGCGGGTAGCGGGCGGCTTCCGCAGCCTGACCGATTCGGAGAAGTTAAATCGCCAACCCGAACGGGTGAAAATTCAGTCGGCACCTCGTAGCGGCACCTTTCAGGAAAACATGGTGGCCCTGGGTATGCCGGTCAGCCGCATCGAAGAACTAGGTACCCTCAACAGCCTGAAAGCCGCCGATCAAGTTGACCGGGGCACGCTCCTGAAAACCCTTCGGCGCTAGCTAACAATTGACTTTTCCCCGACTGCTTCTAGCCGCCAGGGACAACAGTTCGGTTAACAACCAAACAAAGAAGGCCTGCTATCGTGAGACAGCAAGCCTTCTTTGTTTATCTGATAGTCTGGTTCAAGCGATCTCTAATTCAACTGATCCAGGTTTGGTCATCCGCTTCGATGCGCGCATAATCTCTATACCGACAACCATTCCCTCAGCGTCATAGTCAATTATTGTACCGGGATAATCCTCGTTACTCTCATCTATTACACTGTCTGTCAGTCTAATGTACAGAATATCAACTTCACGATCATATTTAACTTTCATAGTACTTATTCAGTTTCGAAGTTCGGTACGTCGTTTTGACCACTGATGGCTCGCTATTGACGTTAACGAAAACCTGAACTAACTAAGTCTTTTTGTTGGAGAAAGTAAAAATTGATTGGTAAACTTTTGTCCTTCTTCTCCTGACTCATCATCGATAACCTTGTCAGGATTCGCAAGTATCTCCTCAATCATCTCTCGCGGTATTCCACGCTCAATAGAACGCTGTATCGCATGATCAGATATGATAAAATCTTTCAACGTGATTGCGATTTTAATTTAAAAATCCGCGTCCATGACGAATCCTTTTGGCTCCTCCTTGACGGCTGCGGGTGCCGGGTTCTCAGCATCCTGCGGATTTTCAGAAGCCGCTTTCATCGCCCGGAATTTAGCCATCACTTCACCACGCTGGTATTCACCAACGCGCTTCTCGAAGAAGTTGGTTTTGCCCTGCAGCGAAATCATATCCATGAAATCGAAGGGATTCGAGACGTTGTAGATTTTCTTCAGCCCCAGCGTTACCAACAGGTGATCGGCCACGAAAGCGATGTACTGCTTCATCAGCTCAGCATTCATCCCGATCAGCGACACAGGCAGCGCGTCCGACACGAATTCCTGCTCGATTTCAACCGCGTTACGAATAATATCGTAGACCTGCGACTCCGGCATCTTATTCTGGATGTGATCGGTGTACAGCATGCAGGCGAAGTCGCGGTGTAGCCCCTCATCACGCGAGATCAGTTCGTTCGAGAACGTCAGTCCCGGCATCAGACCGCGCTTTTTAAGCCAGAAGATCGAGCAGAATGAACCCGAGAAGAAGATACCTTCGACAGCCGCAAACGCGATCAGGCGTTCGGCGAACGTACCGTTTTCGATCCAGCGTAGTGCCCATTCGGCTTTCTTTTGTACGCAGGGAATGGTATCTACTGCGTTCAGTAGTCGATCTTTCTCGACAGAATCTTTGATGTATGTATCGATGAGCAGCGAGTAAGTTTCTGAGTGGATGTTCTCCATCATCACCTGAAAGCCGTAGAAGCATTTCGCTTCGGCATACTGCACTTCCGACAGAAAATTGACGGCCAGATTTTCGTTGACAATTCCATCCGATGCGGCAAAGAAGGCCAGTATATGCGAGATAAAGTGCCGCTCACCATCGTTTAGATTATTCCAGTCTTTAATATCCTGACCAAGGTCAATTTCTTCGGCCGTCCAGAACGACGCTTCGTGCGTTTTATAGTATTCCCAGATGTCCCAATGCTGAATCGGAAATAGGACAAAGCGGTTTTTGT
>JAKONH010000235.1 GCA_022702045.1 Spirosomataceae bacterium | reverse complement strand
CGGCCATGACGGCCATTGCCCGCAACATCGAGATTAACATTCGGCAGTTGCTGGGTGAACGTACGATCCCCAAACCCATTGAAGCAACTGACTATTATCTATCCTGATCTCAATCGGTTGTTGCCAGTAAAAAGGACAATTACTATTATCAACTGGCCTTTTTATTGGCAGAAGGGCTTTTTCAAACGTTCATTTGAATAAATACGAAGCTCTGAATGCTTAGTTGGGCGACGGCGTAAACCGGACATCAATTTCACCGGACGCACGCTTTCCTTTAACTACCACCGTGTAGGCCGCTCCTTTTTGATTAGTCACATGAATGCTGTTCTTTTCGGAAGCGTCGATCTTTTTAGCAAACACAACCGACGAGGGCGACTTTATAGATGCCTGCAGATTGCCCGCCGTTTCAGCGAAACGGTACGTCAGATACGTATCATTGTTGGGCACGTAGAGTACAAACCGTTGTTCGCCCTGTAGCGCATCGAATTTAGCCTGAACAAGATCAGGATTAGTTGTCCCCTGCCAGTTTTTGACGTATGAACAGGCGCTAAACAGCAAGCTAACGGCAACATATGCTACAAATCGATTCATCAGACTGGTTTTTGATAGTAACCGGACAGTACCTCTGCCGGATAGCTAATAGATGAACAAATAGCGCTGCTGGTTGCGTCGACCATGATAAACTATCACTGCATCCTGAAACCAGCGCCAGCATACACCGTTAATTGCTGACGATGAACGGCATAAAAATACCCCTTCGACTGGTGACTAGACCAGTCGAAGGGGTAAAGCGTCGAGTATGTTTCGGCGGAGTAATTAAATGCCGTAGCGGGTGTCGTTGCTCGTGCCAGATGCCGGATAGGCGGTAGATCCTGTCGTAGTGCCATAGTCCGACCCGAAGCCCGTTCCTGTTACACCCGTATCCGCAACGCGACCACTCTGATACGTACCGGCGTTGACATCACTCTCATCAGCCGCCTGCTGATTGATGAATGATTCAGCCAGTCTGGTCAATAATTTATCTGTGTTCTTTTCTTCTTCCAATGTTTGTTCCAGCAGGCGGGCTGCTTCCTGATATCCCAGCACGCGGGCTAACGTTACGGCCGAACCATATGCAGCAATTTCGTGGTGTTCGATTTTCTGACCAGCGATAATCAAGCCCGCGTCACGGGTCAAACTGTCCGATTCGGTATTTGAAACAACACGCTGCGCATCGTCAACGAGGCCGTCGATGGCATCACACGTACCCGACTCGACATCGATACCCAGACTATTGAACACCTGTTCAAGCCGGGCTACCTGATTTCGGGTTTCATGCTGATGCTGGATAAACGCGTTACGAACTTCGTCTGTCGTTGCTGCATCGGCCTGTTCACCCAGCGCGTCGACAGCCTGCCGTTCAGCGTAATAAATATCTTGCAACTCGGTAACAAACAGGCCATGCAGGCCTTCCTGTGTACCAGCGTCGTTGCCATTGAAAAAATTAGCGATGCGTTCTCCAAACGTTGCCATGATCGAAAGTTTTTAGATTAGTGATCTAGTTTCGGTTACTCCACTAGCCAAAACCAGGCCGACCGCTGAGAATCTGATCGTTAGCTTTTTCATAGACTGCTGATTCGTTTCAATATTTCTACAAAATCGGTAGATATAATATACATACAATAAATAAGCGCTTCAACAACATAGATCTAAGTCATTACACAGCTCATTATGACTTAGATAGCCATCCGTCCGTAGGCTTACAAATCAGGCCTATTGTTAAACAGACTGGCTGACCAGCCGTTGACGGACGACACAGCAGCTACCGTACTCCGTCTCTTTTCATGAAGAAGTTGCCCTTACTCCTCGTCATGGGTCTGCTGGTTGCCTGCCAGACAAACTCGTCGCAAACCGGTTCAAAACAAGCACCACCCACCCCGACGCCAACCGATTTTATCGAAGAACTCTGGTACAAAAACGGGCTGGTATACAATGTGGACGTCGAAGTATTTAACGACACCAACGGGGATGGTGTCGGCGATTTCAACGGGCTTACCCAACGACTCGGCTATCTGAAAGCACTAGGCGTGGAAACCATCTGGCTGGCTCCGTTTCAGCCCACGCCTAATCAGGACGATGGGTACGATATTTCCGACTTCTACAGCATCGACACGCGGCTGGGTACGAGTCAGGATTTTGATAACTTCATGCGGCAGTCCAGTCAGCAGGGTATCCGAGTGATAATGGACCTGGTTACAAATCATACCTCCGACCAGCATCCGTGGTTTCGGCAGGCCCGGCAGCGCAAAGACTCTCCCTATCGCTCCTGGTACGTCTGGGCGAAGGAACAGCCGACGAAATGGAACAAGGGCATGGTGTTTCCGGGCGTGCAGCAGGCGGTATGGACGTTCGACAAACAGGCGGGCGAGTACTACTACCACCGCTTCTATGAATTCCAGCCGGACCTGAACATGCAAAACCCCGCCGTGCTACGGGAAATGCGTAAAATCACCCGTTACTGGCTGGAGCGAGGCATTGCTGGCTTCCGGGTCGATGCGGTTCCCTTTTTGATCGAGGTTGCCAACGCTGATTTCGACCCGGACCAGCCCATTCATCAGTTCAACATCATCACCCAGTTGCACCAATACAGCCAATGGCACAAGAAGGATGCCGTTCTATTGGGAGAAGCCAACGTCGACCCGGCCGAACAGCAGGACTACTTCGGTAAGGACGGCCAGAACATGCAGTTGCTGTTCAACTTTTACGCTAACCAGTATCTCTTTCACGCCCTCGCCACCAGTAATATCGACAAGTTCGAAAAAGCACTGGAAGCTACGAAAATGATTCCACCAACGGCGCAATGGGCGAATTTCCTGCGTAATCACGATGAAATCGATTTGGGGCGGCTGACGAATGCGGAACGCCGTGCGGTATATGAGCGGATGGGCCCTGACACGACTATGCAGTTGTATGATCGGGGTATCCGACGGCGGCTGGCTCCGATGCTGGGCGACAAACGATTGATCGAGCTGGCGTACAGCCTGCTGTTCGCACTGCCGGGCCTACCCGTTATTCGCTATGGGGAGGAAATCGGAATGGGTGATGACCTGTCGTTACAGGAGCGTTTGTCGGTCCGTACACCCATGCAGTGGTCGGGTGCCCGTAACGGTGGCTTCTCGATAGCGGCAAAACCCATCCGACCGGTCATCAGTCAGGGACCGTACCGTTATACACAGGTCAACGTGGCGGCTCAACAGGCCGACTCGTCCTCGCTCCTGAACCGCATCACCCAGTTCGCCCGTCTCCGTCGGCAATGTTCTGAAATTGGCTGGGGGAAGTGGCAGATACTGCCCACCGGGTCAGCGCCTGTGCTCGCGATTCGCTATAACTGGCAAGGTCGTACGTTGCTGCTGGTACACAACTTTAGTGCTGAACAGCAGTCGTATCAGGTAAGCACCAGCCTGAATGGCAACCGAAAACTGGTTGACCTGATGACCAACACACCAGGTCAGGTAGGCGCTGCGGGGGACTACAGCGGTCAGTTGCCCGCTTATGGCTACACTTGGTTTCAGGCAACTCAATAGCGCATAGTGCCGATCAGCTTACCAGCGCTCCTGCTCAATCTCGTTGGCCAGCCGTGAATTGATGTTTACCCTGGCCGATTCAAAGACGAAAATGGTTGTTCCCCGCTCGCGGGCGTACGTACTTTTTACAGAGTCGGCGACGTACGCTTTAGCGAACAACGGTCCGGTTTCGGTAAGTTCGTTAGCCGTTTCGCCCACCGTCTTGATCCGGATGAGATGGCGATAAGGTTTGTCGAGGTCGAACCAGTTTATGTAGTCTGCGTTGAACGTGACAGCTTTGATGTGTTGGCGCGAATAGTAATTGATGGCACCAGCCTGTCCGTAGTTGTCGCACAGCACTAACGTCTTTCCCGGATTGGGTATGTGAGCGTAGGCAGTATCTACCTTAGCAGCCAGTTCCCGCCAGCCCAGCATATCCGCAAAGTCCTGTGGCAGTGAATGATCTTTGCCATCTTCCCAACGCAACAGGCCCAACCGTTTGTACCGCTCCGATTGCCGGACGATTTCCTCCGGACTTTTGTTGGGGAAAGCCACCCTATACAACGGAATAAACAGCAGTACAGGAAGCGCGATCCAGGCTGTTCGTAACCATATCGATGGCGTTTTTGCCGCGATAAATACTGAGCCGAAGGCTATGTAAACAGGATATATGCCAATGGCATAGTAGCTTTTGGCTCTGAAATACGTAAATGCTGCCAGTGTAAAAACCAGCGCGAAAAAGAAAAATCGGTAGATTGAAAAGGATCTGTACGTCAGGAGTCCGTATAAACCAGCGCCAATGACCAGTATCGACCCCATGAAGTACAGCACCTGCTCTTTGAAAAAGTCGGCCCGACTGACGTTAATCAGCTGGGTTTTCGCCAGTAACTGCATATGGTGAACAACGGGGAACGCATGCTGGTACTGCCAGATCAGGTTGGGCAGTATCAGCAAAAGGCTTACGCCCATCGCCAGATACAGGTGTCGGTTGCCTAGCAAACGACGATGCTCGGTCAGCAGCAGTGCGGGAACGAGTCCTATAAGCAGGAAAACGACGTTGTACTTATTGAGCAACCCAACGGCAAAGACAACGGCGAATGCGTAGAGCCACTGGTTTTTTCTGGTGTTGAGATACCTGATCAGAGCAACGTACAGGGTGGTCCAACAGAGGACGTCCATCGAATTGGGCTGGAATAACTGATTCAACCGTAATAGGACGGAGAACAGCACGCCCGTAGCCGCCAGCACACAGGCAAACAAATTACCGTTTAACTCCTCTACCGTTTTCCATACCACCAGCAGCGTGAGCGCACCGAAGAGGGCGGGAAAGAATCGTACGACACTGGTGCCGTTGCCCAGCCAGCGGATGACCTGCGCGACCCAGGACGTGAACGGTGGCACCGACAGATAGCCCCAGGCCGGATGGCCAGCCTGATCCAGATGCAGGTACTCGTCCCGATGCAGATCGTATTCCGGCGCAATCAAGACGTATTGCAGCACAAACTTCAGTACGATAAAGCCCACCAACAGAACCGTTCTTCTCGTCATTGACCGCTATTCGTATCGTAAAACAAACAACCTGTCTACTCATGCGCATAAGCGACGATCAAGTCGAATTCTACTTTTCAACAAACTGCGCTCCAACAAACAGAAGCCGTTCGGACTCAATAGTATGCACTACGGAGTCCGGACGGCTTCTGTTTACTGGAATCATTCGGCGAAGGCCGGCTTGATACGGACTCGGCCTACAGCGGAATCTGTTCAAAAACGACGGCCGGCTGATCGTTGTTTTTGAACGCCTTGCGGGGCCGGATATTGAGCGTCTGGAACAGTTGCTGATCGGCGTCTTCGTCGGGATTGGGGGTCGTCAGGAGTTTGTCGCCGGCGAAGATCGAGTTAGCCCCGGCCAGGAAGCACAGCGCCTGCTCTTCGGTATTCATCCGCACGCGCCCCGCCGACAGACGAACCATTGTTTTCGGCATGATGATGCGGGCCGTCGCGATCATCCGCACCATTTCCCAGACCGACACACGGGGCTGATCTTCCAGGGGTGTTCCTTCTACAGGCACCAGCGCATTGACCGGCACCGACTCTGGATGCTGAGGCAGCGTGGCCAGCGTATGCAGCATACCGATACGGTCCAGGTGAGATTCGCCCATACCAATGATACCGCCCGAGCATACCGAGATACCAGCTTTACGAGCATGACCAAGGGTGTCGAGCCGGTCGTCGTACGTACGCGTGCTAATGATGTCGCCGTAATACTCTTCGCTGGTGTCGAGGTTGTGGTTGTAGGCATACAAACCGGCATCTTTCAGTTTCTGCGCCTGACTTTCAGTGAGCATCCCGAGTGTACAACATACTTCAAGGCCCATCTCATTGACACCCTGCACCATGTCGAGCACTTTATCAAAATCGCGGTTGTCACGCACTTCGCGCCAGGCCGCGCCCATGCAGAAGCGCGTGCTGCCCGTGTCTTTCGCCCGTTGTGCGGCCGTCAGCACTTCATCGACTTCCAGCAGCTTGTGGGTTTTGACGCTGGTATGATAACGGGCGGCCTGCGGGCAGTAAGCGCAATCTTCGGGGCAACCGCCTGTCTTAACCGACAGTAACGTACAAACCTGCACCTCCTGTGGATCGTGGTGTTCGCGGTGTACGGTAGCGGCCCGGTAGATCAGTTCCAGTACGGGCGAGTTATAGATATCGGCAATTTCAGCACGGGTCCAGTCGGTACGCAGCATAGTTCAGTTTGTAGTTTGTAGTTCGTGGTTTGTTGTTTTGGCGAGCCAGCTAACTACGAACTACTCACGACAAACCACAAACCACCAAGACAAAGATAATCGGCAGGACGGATTTGGCGCGCCGATTGGCGTCACTACTTATTTTTGTCGATGCTTCGTTCGATTCTTCAATTTCTGAACCGGCCTGTGGCTGAAGATTTTGGATTCGCCAACCAATTTCGCCAGTCGCTGTTCAGTGGCGTTTACGTTTTCGCGTTTGTATATTTGTTTGGGGGCGGTCATACCGACGGCTGGTCTCGGGCCGGTCTACTCACCCTATTTGGGTTTGGGTGCGTACTGTCGACGCTGACTGCCAACTGGCTCGTTCCGTTTCTCTTCCCCACCCTATACGACGAAGATCGCTGGACGGTTGGCCGACAGATCATACAGGTACTATTTGTCCTGTTTTGCGTTAGCCTCGGCAATCTGGCAGTTATGCGGTTGCTGAAGCTGGGGCACACTACGTTCTGGGAGATGTATCTCAGCGTAACGCTGATCGGGTTCTTTCCCATCAGCGTTGGCGTATTCATCAACGAGCAACGACGGTTGAAACGGAACCTGGCCCATGCGCAACTGCTGAATCAGCAACTGGCCCGACTACCGGTCGATTCGCCCGTAATGACACCAGCAGCCAGTAAGTCAGTACCGGAATCTATGTCTATTGTTCTCCATTCAGAAAACGGACGCGACAAGCTCAGCCTGACGCCTGACCAGTTACGCTACGTCGAGTCGGTGGGTAATTATGTCAATGTGTACTGGCTGCACACAGGCGTGCTGCAAAAGACGGTATTGCGCAGCACGTTGAAAGAAATTGACGCTACGCTCGCTTCATACCCGGATTTTCTGCGCTGCCATCGGGCATTTCTTGTTAATCTGCGAGCAGTCAGCCATGCCGACGGCAACGCACGGGGCTATCAACTCACGCTGACTGACGTGCCGAACTACATTCCGGTATCGCGCTCCTTTGTAGACACGTTCGATGCGCAATTCGATATATCAGCCCCTTCCCATTGATCCCAGCGAAGCCGATAACCCCCTGATTTGTCCCGTTTATCCCCGTAGAGGCCGTCCTGTCACTACCGGTAGGACGAACGACTTTGTGATGCCTAGTTTTGACAAATCGACAACGCGTCGATCAATCAAATAACGGCTTATTTATGACGACTACGTTTCCTTCCTCCATACTGAAAGTCTTTCAGACAGGGCTACTGCTACTACTATCGTTTGTCTCCTGCCGACTACTGGCCCAGTCTGACAGTTCGTATAATTCAGTCCCCCACCAGCCCGTTCAGCTCGACGCAGCAAATCCGTTTCCCCTCTTTGACGATTCATTTTACAGGAACCAGCTTTTTTTGCTCGGCGAATCCCACGGTTTTCAATCACCACAGGCGGTCGATTTGGCCCTGCTCCGGCATTTAAATCAACGTGTTGGCCTGCGTCATTACTTAGCCGAAGTCGATGCGTCGCAGGCCCGACTGCTCAATCAGTATCTGCAAACCGGCGACACCACCCTGCTTCGGCGGGTGTTTAGTCGTTGGGTGAAGCAAAAGGCCCAGTGGGGCAATGCCGATTTCTACCGGAAAATCCAGCGCATCCGGGGGTTGAATCAGACACTACCCAACCGGCGACATATCCGATTTGTGGGTATCGACCGAATTCAGGATAATGCCCTTGCCGCCGATCACCTCAGCAGCCTGCTCGCAACCGCGCGCCTGTCGAGTGACGATCGTTCGGTAGTCGATACGCTGCTGATACAATTGAGCGGTAACCGCCCCGACAGTGTCGTTGGCGCAACGGTACTGCCGCTGCTCAACCGATTCAAGGCCGACTCGGCTACTTACCAACGAATTCTGAAATCGACGTATACCGAAACGCGGCAGTTACTGACCAACATTGGCTGGCTGAAAACGATACCCAGCCGTGAAGCTACCCTGTTCGCCAATTTCACGGAGGTGCTACCCAGCCTGAACGGCGAAAAACTATACGGACTATGGGGCTTCTTTCACGTATTGCAGGAAAAACCCGTCAACAGTGGCAAACCGTTGGCCTGCCGCATTCGGGAGTCGAACCTGTACCTGCACGACAAAATTGTGTCGATTACGTTTGCGTACCTCGATAGTTTCATGATGTTACCATCGTCGTACCTGCCCGTAGAAGCGCGGGTACCAGGGCAGCGTCTTTCCCCAGTCAGCCTGTTCAACAACGACGGGAAGATGATGCATACCGAAGGCATTGACGTAATGCGGAGACTGACCCAGCCGCACTCCGTAACCCTGTTTGCCCTCGACCGCCCCGGTTCGTTTGCCCGCACGACTCCGCTACGTATTCGTTATTCATCGGCCATGGCCCAGCGCATCGAGTTCAATCCGTCACTGCCAATGACGGCTTACTTCCAGTATGTCATGCTGGTCCGCGACTCCCCGATGACCGAACCACTTGCCAATTAGCAAGTTCTCTTTCGGCGCGAAAGGCCATTTACGGCTTGCCCTGTAGGTGGCCTTTCGTGTTGGTTTTGATACGACACAGGTACGTGCCCGACGTAATGTACAGCGTCGACCCGTCGTCGCCCCAGGCACAGTTGGCAATTACTTCGCCCGTATCGACCCGACCAATCAGCTTACCGGGTTTACCAGTTCCTGCTGGCGCAATGACCAGCAAACCACCCGGCCCGGTCGCCCACAGGTTACCCGCCTGATCGGCTTTCAACCCATCGGGTACTTCTTTGTAGCGGAGTCGGGGCAGGTTACTCATATCGAAATAGACACGGCCTTTACCCAGCGTACCACCCGCCAGCACGGGATACGCCATGATAATCGGTTTGGTCGAGTCGGACTGGGACACGAATAGCGTTTTCCCATCCATCGACAGGGCCAGTCCGTTGGGGTAAGTCAGGTCACGGATGAGCAACGTAGCGGCACCCCGTCCACCGGCCGGCAAGCGGTAGACGCCTTTCACGGGCTGTTCGCGGGCCGGATCGGAATCTTTCTTCGGCAGCCCATACGTCGGATCAGAAAAATAGATACTGCCGTCGGTGTGGACGAGAACATCGTTAGGGCTGTTGTATCGCTTGTTCTGATAGGCATCGCTTACGGTCTCCTTGCCACCATGACCAATCAGGGGCATACGGGCGATGCGCCGGTCGCCATGTTCAGCCATCACCAGCTTCCCCTGTGGATCGATCGACATGCCGTTAGCACCCGGTTCTTCACCATATGGCAGTCGACCGGTATAACCCGTATGCTCCAGAAACTTTGCCACGCCTTTCGTTGGCGACCAGCTATAGGTGATCTGCGCTTTCGTGTCGTTGACGAGCAGGTAGCTGCTATCTTTCACCCAGACAGGCCCCTCCAGGTGCGCAAACCCCGACCCAACGACTTCGATGACCGCGCCCGGTGCTAGCAGTTTGTCGAGTTGGGGGTCCATCCGAACGACGGTTCCGATGGTGGTGTATTGGCCCGGCTGGGCCGTCACGGACCCGGCCAGTAAGCTACTGACGATACAAAAGGACAGAAATCGCATAACGTTGAGTTTCTTTCGATGGACAGCATTCAGCTCACGGATAAGGCCACGCAGGCTACTCGCGAAGGCCATTGTGAGCGGGAAACCGTACCCCCTAAACCGCAAAGTCCACGCAGAATGTTATTGATTCCAGTGAAGATTATTTAGTGACAAATGAACTGTACCACCCAGGCCCATTTCAAAACCTTAGCGCACACGCTTGGTTATCTGAGCAGTTTATCCGTCACGCTCAACGCATGAAAACGCAGCTACTAGGTCTGTTTACTCTAATGAGTATTGCATCCACGCAAGCCCAGCCGGGTCAGTCGCAAACCCCGCTCGAAACGGTCGCCGAATTCGGCAAATTTCAACCCATCGGTCTTGGCGTTTCCAAAGAGCGCCGAATCTTCGTCACCTTCCCCAAGAAACCGGAGAACTATAATTATGGCCTGGCCGAAATCGTCAACGGCGAGCGGAAGCCATATCCCAATGCCGAATGGAATCAGTGGGATTCGCTGAAACCGAAAGATCGGTTCATGAATGTACAGGCCCTGTATGTCGATAATACCAACGCGCTGTGGGTACTCGATCCTGGCAATCCCGGTGAAGAAGCGACCATTCCCGACGGTGTCAAACTGATGAAGATCGACCTGGCCAACAACAAAGTCGAGCAGATTTATCGGTTCGAAGACCTACCCCGTGAACAAACGGCGCTCAACGACGTACGGATCGACACGGAACATCAGTACGCCTACCTATCGGACCCCAAACGGTCATCGGTGGTTGTGCTGAATCTGAAAACGGGTAAGAGCCGGACTGTACTGACCGACGATAAGTCGACCAAAGCGGAGCCGGGCTTCACGTTGCGGCTGGATGGCAAGGTTGTGAAAGATAAGACAGGTAAGCCATTCAGCAGTAACGTCAACGGCATCGCCCTGACCGACGACAATAAGTACTTCTATTACCGGGCCATTAACCAGACCAAGCTGTATCGCATTCCGACCGAAGCCCTCCGCAATGAATCGCTCAGTCCGGCGCAGCTATCGTCAGCGGTCGAGACGATGGGTGAAACGGGCGTGTCGCATGGTATGACGTCCGATAAAGCCGGCAACGTGTACCTGACCGATTCGCCGAATCAGGCCGTCCGGTATTTTACGCCGAAGCGCGAACTGAAGACGCTCGTCCGCGATGGACGGCTGATCTGGCCTGACAGTTTCGCTGTTGGCTGGGACGGTTATCTCTACCTGACCTGTGCGCAGATCAACCGGGGCAAGAAGTATAACGACGGGGACGACAAAACCGACTACCCGTACCGCCTGTACCGGATGAAGCTACCTCAATAGGGTTGTAAAGGTAAATAGTTGTAAAGTTGCTGGTGCTGGATGTACTGGACGCGCCAGCAACTTTACAACGTTACGACATCCAACTTTACAACTATTAACTGATCTGTTCGCTCAATTTATCCGCGACACGTGACCATTTGCGTTAATTCCGGGTTAATCCCCTACCAAGCCACCCCGGCCTGCTACCGTTGGGTGGCTTCTTCTTGGGTTCTATGAAGAATTATTACGCATCAACATTACTACTGATTGGCACGCTGACCGCTGCGTCGGCACAAACACCGGGTCCGGATTCCCTGACCCGTTCACTCGATGATACCTTACAGCTTAATGAAGTAATTGTGCGGGGCTATGCCACCAACCGCCGACTACTGGAAACGCCGGCGTCAATTGGCCTGCTCGGGCGTCGCGACCTGAACCAGCGGTTTGGTATCCCGACTCTGGTACCAGCGTTAAATACCTTGCCCGGCGTTCGGGCCGACGAACGGTCGCCGGGTAGTTACCGGCTGGCAATTCGGGGGAGTGCCATTCGCTCACCATTCGGTGTGCGCAACGTGAAGACATACTGGAACGAAATACCCCTGACCGATGCGGGCGGCAACACGCCACTGAACGCCCTCGACGTACGGGCGCTGGGGCGGCTGGAAGTCATCAAGGGACCATCAGGCAGTCTGTACGGTGCTGGTACGGGGGGCACGCTGCTGTTCAGTGGTCTGTCGGTACCAAGCGGCAAGACCAGCGTTGAACTATCTGGACTGACAGGAAGCTACGGTCTCTACGGCAATGGCATTTCGGTGCAGACGGGACGCGAAAACTCTGCGCTGTCGATCAGTTACAACCACCTGCAATCGGACGGATACCGCGACCACAGTGCGCTGGTACGGGACAACTTCAGCCTGACCAGTTCGTTCGCCGTGTCGCCCAAACGCACGATTTCCATACTGGGTCTGTATTCTGACCTACACTACGAAACGCCGGGCGGACTAAACGAAAACCAGTACCGGGCCAACCCGCGGGCATCACGTCCGGCGACGGCGACGCTGCCCGGCAGTGCCCAGCAACAGGCTGGTATCTACCAGAAGTTCGGGCTGCTGGGCGTGGCGCAGGAATACCGCTGGAACGACCGCATTCAGAACACGACGGTACTGTACGGATCGACGACCGACTTTGCCAATCCGTTTATTACTAACTACGAAAAGCGGGCTGACCAGGGAATCGGTGGGCGTACGATTACGCAGTTCAGGCTACCCAATGGCCCGGTACCAACAACGTTCACGGTCGGTGGTGAGTTTCTGCGCAACTTCACAGTCGACCGGAATTTCGGCAACCGGCAGGGCGTACCCGACACGATTCAGACCGACGAGGAACTGACCGCGCGGCAGCTTACGCTGTTTGCACAGGCCGAAATGAAGCTACCGGCTCAGTTTCACCTGACGGCGGGGTTAAGTCGCAACAACGTCAGCTACGGTTTTACACGTTTCCCCATCCAGTCAACCAATGCCATTCCAGCTCTGTTACTGACGCGTACGTTCGATCCGGTATGGCTGCCACGTGTGGCTTTGCTGCGTACGTTTGGGCAACGTATATCGGCTTTTGTTAGTATCAGCACCGGTTATTCAGCGCCATCAAGTCAGGAAATACGGCCGTCGGCGGGCGGGTTCAACACGATGCTGGATCCCGAACGAGGAACAAGTTATGAAGTTGGTCTGCGCGGATCGACCCGCGACGGACGGCTTCGGGTCGATCTGGCGCTATATCAGCTGGGACTGCGCCAGACCATCGTTCGACGGTCCAATGCCGCTGGTGCCGAGTTTTTTGTCAACGCGGGGCGTACCGACCAGCGGGGTCTGGAAGGGCAGTTTTCGTATGACCTGATCCGAACCAATTACGCGTCTACTTTCCGTTCCTTTGTCACGCTGGGTCGGCTCTGGACAAGTCTTACATTGACCGATTACCGCTTCCGTGACTACCAGCAAGGCAACGCCGACCTGTCGAACAACCGCATACCGGGCGTTGCACCAGTCACCATCGTTAGCGGCTTTGACTTTGAGTCGCGCCCAGGGCTATATGCGCACCTAACCTATCAATACCTGAATCCGTTTCCGTTAAACGATGCCGGTACAGTACAGTCCGACCCGACGCGGCTCCTTCAGGCCACACTGGGCTACCGGCGCACCTGGTCGCAACGCTGGACCGCTGACCTGTACATCAGTGGCGACAACTTGCTCAATCAGGTATATTCGCTGGGGTACGATATCAATGCCGTCGGCAACCGGTACTACAATGCCTCCCCGGCCCGCAATGCGCTCGCCGGCCTGCGACTTGGTCTGAAATGGTGATGAGCGGTACGGGTGCAACAAGCGCAAGGGCGTAGTTTTACGGCAGAACTTCTGCCCTAACTACTGCCCGTGCTGACCGTTACCAATTTAACGAAAGCGTACGAAGGAAAAACCGTACTGACTGTTCCAAAACTGACCATTCCACCCGGCATTCACTATTTCCGGGGTAGCAACGGCTCGGGGAAAACGACCTTTCTACGCATCATAGCGGGGCTGCTCCCCTTCACTGGAACGGTGTTGCTCGACAACACCTACGACAGCCAACGCCAGCCCGTCGACTACCGGCTTCGGGTAAACTACGCGGAAGCGGAGCCGGTTTACCCAGACTTTCTGACAGCCCGCGACCTGACCAGTTTCGTCGCCAGGGCCAAACGTGCCCCGCCCGGTCAGGTCGATCAGTTGGCCGATTTGCTGGGCGTTACGGCTTTCTGGACGCAGCCAATCCGAACGTATTCGAGCGGCATGCTCAAGAAGCTATCGCTTTTACTGGCCTGGCTGGGGCAGCCACAACTAGTGCTGCTCGACGAGCCGCTGACGACACTTGACGTCGAAACGGCGGCCCGGCTGTTCGACTTTGTTCGTGAGCAGATTCGGCAGAGCGTTTCAGTGTGGCTAACCTCCCATCAGGACGTTGCGCTTACCGGGTTGCCCATCACGGCCACCTGGCAGGTTAGCAATGGCACGATACACCAGGCGACCGATGCGTTCACTAGTTGACCGACTTTTTGTACGCCCATTCTACGCGCAAAACGCGGGCGCCATGCTCGTCGTCATGTTGCTGGCAGCTGGCTTTATGCGCGCATCGGACCACGAAGCGCTGATCGACGCAGCTCTTGGCTCACCCGTGCTACTTGGCTGCTTTATGGCGCTGTGGGGGCTCTACACACTGAAGGCTACGGCTTTCGTACGGTCACAGCTCGCGGCTCCTGACCATCTATTTTTCAACGCTTTTCGGCTGCAGACACCCTCCTTACGCGGATTGCTCTGGTTATGGGTCGTTGCTGAGTTGCTCATACCTATCCTTGGCTACGCGGGCTGGATGCTGGTTCGGGCGGTCCGTTTTGCCCAGTGGTCTGCCTTCTACACCATAGCAACGGCTGTAATGGGCTTAGTTGTTGCGAGCGTGGTGTGGGTCGATTATCGCCTGCGGCATCCGGCCCCAGCCCCATTACGCCTTAACCTACCGGCTCTTCCCATACCATATGGACTATTTTTTCCGACGTACTGGCTCCGCAAGGAACCTGTTTCGCTGGTACTGACCAAAGTCTCTTCGGGTCTGTTGCTGGTTGGGATCTGCCTTCTCTACCCTACCGACGACTACGATCAGCGGCTGCTGTTGCTCGGCCTGCTGCTGGCGGTTCTGTTTCATGCGTCCGTCAGTCGTCAGGCTAGTCAGTTTGAACAGCACTACCTGCTTCTGCTCGACAATTTACCGTATTCGGTCTGGCAGCGACTGGGTCGGCATGTGATTCTGTATGGATTGATCTGGCTGCCAGAGCTGGCTCTGTTTCTACGTCACTATCCCGACGCAGTTACGGTGCAATACGTACTGCTGCTATGGCTAACCGGGCTGGGCTGGCTCGTACTGATACATACGCTGGTGTATGGCCGACGCGTCGACCCCGACCGGTGGCTGGCCTGTCTGTTTGCCACGTTTATCATTGGCTTGCTGACGATCATGGCCCATGTACCCGCGTCAGTCTGGTGCGCGCTGGGTTGGGGCGCAACAATCGTATTCAGTCGATTCCGACGACTACCACTTAAGGTTGCGTCTTGATTAGTTTTACAGACCGGGCATCGCCACTGCTATAGACCAGCCGAAGTACGTACTGCCCGGCAGGTAGTTCGGCACCGAATCGAGTGGGTTGCTCGCGCCGGACCGGGCCCATGCATAGGTGTTCACGTCCCGCCAGGTCGAATACGCGAAGCTGTTGCAGGTCGCCGTCAGCAATGAACGTAAAGCCGCCCGATGATGGGTTCGGATAAACGGCGTTCTGGTTCAGCGGAATGGATGGTTCGATGTCGGTTACGATGCTGACGGTATCCAGTGACCCGCGGGCGACGACCTTAAAACTAACCCGGGCCATGTCGTTTTCATTATCGTCCGTTCCCGAATCCGACGAACTGTTGGGGTCGGCGTAAGCCGTTTCCGTGACCTGAGCAGCCAGTTGATACGTCCCGGTCTGCGTAGCCCGTACCCGAAACGTAAACGTTGTGTCGCGGCTCAGTTTCCGAACTGTCCCCATAATGGTACTATCCTGCCAGATTAGCCCCTGACTATCCAGCAACGTCAGCCCGGCGGGTAGCCGGCACGCCCACTGCACCCGGTTATCCACCTGATTGACGACCCCCGCTCCGCTGCGCAGCCGTACCGATACCACCGCCGGTTCATCGATCGTCATCGTTGCCTTCGCCAGTTGCATCGCCAGACTAACGTCGACCGCTGGTAGGGTATCCCGTAGCAGTACAACCGACTGAAAAGGAGACAGCGTAACCTGTCCGGTGTATGCACGATTCTGCAAGTCGCGGGCATTGCCGGAGAGTGTAAACGTACTATCGCGCAGGCTTGGGTTAATCAACAATTGCATGTACTCGCCCCGCTCGATAGCGTTGACGGTGGCTTCCTGCACCGACACATTGTCGAGCCAGATAGGTTGCCCGTTTTCCTGAATCTGAAACGCCAGCAAGGCATCGGATTCTGAATCAGTGACCGTAAAAGCAACTTCATACTGCTGACGACCTGTCGTGACCAGCTTGGTGGATCGAAGAGTCAGGTCGTTATATGGTGCATTACGCCGGCGGATATACACGTCGATGCGCTGGCCAACACCCTGCGTAATGGCATCGAACCGCAGCACGTACGATTTTCCTTTCGTAACCGCCTGTATGGATTTGTACAACAATAGGTACGAGTCACGATTAGGCGAGGGGGGCGTAAACATCACCTGCAAACTACCACCACTCAACGGACTATTCTTGCCCCAGTTGACCTGGCCGTTCCCGCGCAGACTCCAAGAATCCCACCCGCTGATCTGTTGATCGAACGAATCGGCAATGCGGCTGGACGTACTCAGGTTTTGTAGCGTATAGCCTGTGTAACTCAGCGGGCTTGTATGCGAGAAGAAGTCATGCTGAAACTTATCCTGCCACTGCGACAACGACATGTTGGCTACGATATTTCCGTTATAGACCGTTCCGATGGTCAGCACATCGTCGAACGGGCGGGCGTAGTAATTATGATCGATTGCGCCGTAGGCGGGTAAGTCATCGCGAGCCGAGAGAAAGCCCACAACAGGTTGTTTACTATCCTCCCCGACGAATTTGTTGTTCTGAATGACGTTGTCGCGGGGCAGACACTCATTCGAATAGGTGTACAGGCTCAGTTGCCCGAGCTGATTGTTGAAGCTAGTATTACGCAGCACCTTTACGTTGTTGACCCCATGTAAGGCCAGCCCGATACCATTACATAGGGATACGGTATTATCCTGAATCGTGATACCCGCCACGCAGTCGTCCATGAAAATACCGTGGGCACCACTGAACACCGTATCCGAGGTACCCGAGGTCGTACCGATACCACCCCGGATCACGTTCTGCTGGAGAACGATGTTGCTCATCGGTAGCTTATTACCGTTCCACAGGTAAATCCCTCCGCCGTCGCTCTTGATCGCACAAAAGTTGCTGATGCTGTTTCGCCGGACGGTGGTATTATTCCAGATCGACAAGCCATTGTAACCGATGCTGTCGATGACATTATTTTCAATCAGCATGTCCTGCGCCAGCGATTGAACGGCGCAGAACTGCCCATCGCCACTTTTCCCCCGGCCGGGATTCAGGCCGATGTTGCGGATGGTATTGTTGCGCAGCGTTACCTTCTGATACCGGCCGATGTTGATCCCATTGTTGTTGACATCGGTCATCCGTACCTGACTGATCGACACGTTCTGCCCCGTCCCGACCAGCGTTATTCCGTCTTCGCCCGAAGTTGTCAGCTCGACGTTCGTTAGCGTCAGGCCAGACACGTTGTCGCCGTACAAATGGTGACTCCGCGTCTGTGTGATCTGCACATTCTGAATGCTGATATTCGACGCGCCGGTAAGCGTAATACCGTCATCAAAGGCCGTCACCGTGATCGCTAGCGCATTGGGGTTACTACGGCTTTGGTAGAGCGAAACAACTTTTTTTGCTGGGTCGTAATACCATTCGCCATCCTGATCGAGCGTAGCCAGGTGGTTCTGGATGAAATAGCCCCAGCCATCCGTCAATCCGTAGGTTGATGGGTTATTCAGACTAAATGTATTGCCGCTCTGTCCGATGATGGTGGCGCGGTCAATGATCCAGTGCGTGGGCCTGACCACGACTTCAGCCCCGACCCAGTTGGTTGTCAGTGCCTGTCGGCTAATCAACTGGTTGTTGCCAACGTGCCCCTGAATTGTCAGAAAACCGGCGTCTACCTCCTTCGGATTCGGGTATCGTCCCAGTGGCAGTGCGGAGTTGTTGGCAAACAGCCCCGTTACCCGACTGCCACAGTCGGGGCAGGGGGCCTGCCATCTGTTGGTCGCCGTCTGCACCCAGTTTGTCAGGGGCAGACTACCGCTGAGGATGGG
>JAKONH010000229.1 GCA_022702045.1 Spirosomataceae bacterium | reverse complement strand
TACGCGTCGCTGATAAGTCGGTGCAGGCTAGTCGGGAAGTGCGGGAAATTCTGAAGGGGCGACAGGCCGAACGCTCGATCCGGTTTACGTACGGCGACAAGGAGCATAAGCTGATGCAGCACCTCGGCGAACACAGCAGTATCACGGTTGATCTGTTCGCGTCGATTGCGGGTATATCCCGAAAAATAGCCTCGCGCACACTGGTGCTACTCGTGCTGGCGCACGTGCTGGATATTCACCCCAGCGATGCCATGGACAAATACACAACGAGGGCCGTCAGTTGATGAAATAGACAATAATCCAATAGTGTCAGGTTTTTGTCATTCCGACGACAGGAGGAATCTTCGGAAATAGGAAATACTTATTGCCTACTGAAGATTCCTCCTGTCGTCGGAATGACAAAAAAATATCCCTTCTGTTTGAAACTACAAGCTATTCAGCAACGCTACAATCTGTTCATGAACGTACGCGAGTTGCTCGTCGGTTGTGCAGTAAGGCGGCATCAGGTACAGTACATTGCCCAGTGGCCGCATCAACACACCCCGGTCAAGCAGGAACTGATAAGCATGATCGCGGATGTGGTTGAAATACGACGTTTGTTCGCCCACGTTGAGATCGAAAGCCAGCAACGTGCCCTGCTGCCGAACTGAACTGACGTGCGGATGCTCAGCAATCGTTTCTGCAAACCGGCTGTGGTTGGCGCTGATGCGCTGAATTGCCTGCTGTGTTTCGTCGGCCAAAAGCAGATCCATGCTGGCAAGTGCAACGGAGCAGGCCAGCGGATTGGCCGTAAAGGAATGACCATGGAACAAGGTCTTCATCCGGTCGTCAGACAGAAACGCGTCGTAGATAGCCTGGGTACAGGTCGTCACACCCAGCGCCATCGTCCCCCCCGTCAATCCTTTCGACAAACACATCAGATCGGCCTTTTCAGTCAGATGGTGCGACGCAAACAGTTTACCCGTCCGGCCGAAACCCGTCATAACCTCATCGGCAATCAACAGGATACCCTGCTCTTTCGCTAGCCGGAACAGCTCATCGAGTATGGTCGGCTCGTACATGATCATACCACCCGATCCCTGCACCAGCGGTTCGACAATGAAAGCCGCTACGTCGCTGGTGAATAGCTGCCGGGCGAGGGCCAATGTTTTCTCTTCCTGTCCCGCAACGGGTGTCGGTAGGTAGTCGACGTCGAACAGGAAAGGCGCAAAAGGCGCTGAAAACGCATTGCGCCCACCGACGGCCATTGCCCCAAACGTATCGCCATGGTATGCGTCGGTTAGCGCGATTACCTTTCGGCGCGGCTGATTTCGGTTATACCAGTACTGAAACGCCATCTTAAGCGCAACCTCTACCGCCGTCGAGCCATTGTCGGAATAGAAAATCTTGGCCTGATTGTCGGGTAGGATGGTCAGCAGCCGTTCGGCGAGTTCAACGGCAGGCTGGTGCGTGAAGCCAGCAAAAATGACGTGTTCGAGCGTATGCGCTTGTTCCGCCAGCCGCTGAGCAATCGCCGGATGCGCGTGCCCATGCAAATTGACCCACCACGACGAAATCATATCCAGATAGGTGGTGCCATCGGCGGCATGCAGCACCGAGCCTTCCCCCCGAACAATGGGAATCGGTAGCGGAGCCGTTTGCATCTGCGTAAACGGATGCCAGACAACGGTATGATCGCGTTCGGGTAGCGAATCAGGCGAACTGACGGGCGTAGTGGGTGATGACATGGGGAGTAATCTGCTCTTCCTGACCGATACGGCCCAGACACGGAAGTTGTGTATAATTCAGGATAAAGGATTCAGTTGCTGGTACGGTCGGCCCGTTGAAAATCAGACCTACTAACGGTATCGACCGGCTCTGACAGGCGGCTACCGACAGCAGCGTGTGGTTAATGCTGCCGAGGTAATTGCGTGACACTAATACTACCGGTAGTCCGAGCTGAATGACCAGGTCGATATTAAGCTCATGATCGTTCAGTGGTACCATCAGCCCTCCAGCCAGTTCCACGATAAGGGCATTGTCGGTTTTTGGTAAGCGGAAAGCGTCGAGCTGAATCGTGACACCATCTGCAGCCGCAGCTGCGTGGGGCGACATGGGTTGATTGAGTCGATACGATTCGGCATGAAAGCGGGAGTGGGGATTGGTAACCAGTCGACGGACCGTATTAGTATCTGAATCGTCGAGGCCACCTGCCTGCACGGGTTTCCAGTAATCGGCTTGCAACGCTTCGGTCAGCGTCGCTGACACAATCGTTTTACCAATTTCGGTCCCAATGCCAGCCACAATAAGTTGATGAGGTAGAGGCATAAAAAATTAGTAGGGTAGGGCAGTTTGAAGAACCACCCGTAACCGATCGAGTTCGTCGGTCGTGTTAAATGCGTGCAAACAGATACGAATTCGTTCCTGTCCAATTGGTACCGTCGGGCTAAGGATGGCGCGTAGATCGAGACCGGCCTGTTGGCCTGCTGAAGCTACCCGTCGTGCTTCGTCGTTTCCACTGACGAGCAGGCACTGAATGGGTGACTGACTCTTTGTCCAGCGGGTGGCGGGTAGTTGCGCTACTACCTGCGTCTGAAAATAATTTAGTTGCTCCGCCAACTGTTGCCGTACACTGCTATCGTGTCGGACCAGACGGTGGGCTTCCCGGATGGCCAGCAGGCTATGTGGGGGCAAGGCGGTGGTATAAATAAAGGAGCGGGCGAAATTAATCATATAGTCTCGTAGCAGCATTGGCCCGACAACGGCCGCTCCATGTACACCCAGTCCTTTACCGAAGGTATGCACACGCGCCAGTACCCGATTCTGCAAACCCAGTTCGGCCACGCGGCCTTCGCCATTCGGCCCATACACCCCCGATGCATGCGCTTCGTCGACGAGCAGTGCAGCGCCGTACTGATCGCAGAGGGTACATAATTCGGGTAATGGCGCAAAGTCTCCATCCATCGAATAGACCGATTCAACAGCGACGAATACCTGTCCGCTTGCTTGTTGAAGCTGCTGTTCCAGATCAGCCAGGTCGTTATGCCGAAATCGGTGGCGAAACGCATAGCTCAGCCGTGCACCGTCGATCATGCTGGCATGAATCAGTTCGTCGGTCAGGAGTGTGTCGCCCTTTTGAGGTAGACAGGCCAGTAGACCAATGTTTGCGTCATAACCAGAATTGAAAATTAGCGCCTGTTCTGATCGATAAAAATGAGCCAGTTCGGTTTCCACATCGGCCGCCAGTTCGGTTTGTCCTGCCAGCAGCCGGGAACCCGTAGCACCGTTGTATATCGAAGCAGACTGGTCTGCAGCCTGTCGAATAGCGGCCCGTAAGGCCGATGAGCGAGCCAGTCCCAGGTAGTCGTTAGAACTGAAATCGATCAGGCTACCATTGACGCGTAAAGACCGAAGCGACCCATCTTGCTGTCGAGTGGCCAGTCGCTTGGCTAATGCCTGTAAAACTGGTTGTACCGTTTCAATCATGACGCAAAAATACGGTGCCTCTGATTGATAACGTAGATAACTATTGATGAGGTGAATGTGAATAAAGCATGACTTATCCACACTCGCACTGTGGATAAGTCATGCTTTATGTTATTAATTCGACACGATTTTATTGAACGGGTACGAAAAAGGAGAAACAAATTTGGCAAACGCTCAGTTAGGCGCAATCTTCAGTACGATCTTACCGAACTGTTTTCCGGCCTCCATCCGGCGCAGTGCCTGTTCTGTTTCTGCCAAGGGAAGCACTATATCTATGATAGGTGTAATGCGGTGTTTATTGACAAAAGCAAGCATGTCCGTAAACTCCTGCTCGGTGCCCATTGTCGTCCCTAGAATATCGAGTTGTTTAAAGAAAACCTTTGGCGGAACGATGTCGGTAATATTTCCGGTTGTGCTGCCATAGAAAACGATGCGACCTCCACTGGCGGCTGCATCAATCAGCTTGGCAAAGCCCGGGCCACCTGCACTGTCGATGATGACGTCGAAGTAACCCGCCCGGCCACCGCCTGTTTGCGCCATCAACTGCTTAAGCCAATCAGTCTGCTTGTAGTTTATGCCCCCTTTCGCGCCCAATTCGACAGCCCGTTGAATCTTTTCGTCTGAGCCAGAAGTAACCCATACCTCGGCACCAGCAGCTACCGCGAATTGCAGGGCCGCTAGAGCAGCCCCACCACCGATTCCCGTAATGAGTATCCGTTCCGTCGATTGATCTTGGTTCAGACGACCCCGGGTAATGAGCGCCCGCCAGGCCGTCAGACTTGTGAGCGGAATAGCTGCTGCCTGTTCAAATGATAGATGCGCCGGTTTTGGATGGACGTAGCGAGCAGGAACGGAGACGTATTCGGCAAAGGTACCTGCGTCTGGCATGCCCAAGATCCGAAAATTAGGTCCGTAAAAGCGCGGGTTATCACCCCAGTACAGCCCCGGATTGATGATAACATCCTGACCAATTGCTATATCATGTACAGCCGAGCCCAGATCGGTAATTGTACCAGACCCGTCTGATCCTGGAATTGATGGTAATTTCATGCCGGGGTATAAGCCCTGTTGCACAAACACATCGCGGTGATTTAGCGCAGCGGCCCTTAATTGAATAAGCACCTCATCGGGGCCGGGGGTTGGGGTAGGAATGTCGATGAGCTGCACCGGCTGGTGTGTTTCGCTCAGTTGAATGGCTTTCATACGGTATCTTTGCAGTTGTAGCAGACGACCAAGTAGATAAGGTCGCTGCATTGCCCACAACGGGTAAACTCATTACGTACCGATCCGTTCGCTATGATTCGATTTTTCAACGAAGACGTCGATTATAAACTTCCCCACAAACAGAAAACCCGGCAGTGGCTCACTGAGCAGGCTAAACAGGAGGGATACCGAATCGGTGACCTGCAGTACATTTTCTGCTCCGATGAATATGTACTGCAGGTTAACCGTAATTATTTACAGCACGACTACTACACGGATATTATCACGTTTGATCAGCGCGAAGAAGACGACAAGTTAGAAGGCGACATCTTCGTAAGTGTCGAGCGCGTTACCGACAACGCCCAGCAACTGGGTGTAGCGCCCGAACTAGAGATGCGCCGGATACTGGCCCATGGCCTATTGCATCTTTGTGGCTACAGTGATAAGTCCGAGGAGGAAGCTGCAGCCATGCGGCAACATGAGGAAAATTGGATGGTCGTTTTCCCGGCTTAATAATCAGGTTACCCTTGTACCATGACTGGCCCTGAGAGAAGCTAGAATAAATTTATTTTCCCCTCCAAATTTGTTATTACAAATTTTTTGTTTCTATCAGAGAATCACTACTTTTGCAGTCCCAAACTCGGAACTCGAGTGAACGACATACGATAGGTGAAGGTCCGCTGTCTAGCAGAAACCACACCTGACTTTTCAACAGTTGAGCCCGCCAAGGCGGACGCTCCCTGTGATATTGAAGGTCAGGTGCAGCGCGCCCGACCTTTTTTTATGTTGTTTTTGGCCCTGACTGCTAGATAGATATAGGATTCATCCGGTATAATGTCTACTTTTGCGGCCCAATTCGGAAGGTCCGATGCGGAAATTTAGTACCATTTTTCACCTGCTTACTTTAAACAAACACAAATGTCT
>JAKONH010000208.1 GCA_022702045.1 Spirosomataceae bacterium | reverse complement strand
CGGCTTCCAGACCAACCACCAGTTGGGGATGCAGGGCGGCAGCGAGAACACGCAGTACTCGCTGGGCGTGGGCTACTTCAACGAAACGGGGATTATCCCCAGTCAGCGCTTCGAGCGGTTTACGCTGCGGGCCACCATCGATCAGCGCATCGGCAAGAACGTAAAAGTCGGGCTGAACATGCTGAACACGCTAACCTACCAGAATACACCGGGTGGCGATGGCGTACCGGGCGGGCTGGTCCGGCTGACACCCCTGGCGTCTCCCTACAATGCCGACGGAACCTTGAACCTGTTCCCGGCAGAAGGCTCCATCGATGCGGCAACGATAAACCCGCTGACGCTGCTGACCAAAAAAGATTCGTATCTGGGGCGCACGCGCTCGCTCCGTACGTTCAACAGTCTCTATGCCGAGTGGAATATTCTGCCGGGGCTGCGCTACCGGTTCAACGCCGGTCTGAACTTCAGCCAGTCGAACTACAATGGGTACAATGGGCCGCTGACCTATTTCAACCAGGCTACCGTACAGTCGTCGTCGAACGCGGAGATCAATAATACCGAGTACTGGGATGTTAACCTCCAGCACCTGCTGTATTACGACAAGACGATCGGTAAGCACAAGTTTGGCGTAACCGGCCTGTATGAGGTTACCAAAAATCACACGCTGGGCAGTCGGTTCACGATCACTGGTGTCCCCGCCGATTACATCAAAACGTCGAACTTCTCGCTGGCATCGGGTACGCCGGTTGCCAACTCAGACTTCGGCAATACGTTCTCCGAACTGGGCCTGCTGTCGTACATGGGTCGGGTCAACTACAGCTACAATGACCGTTACCTGCTGACGCTGACGCTGCGCCGGGATGGTTCGTCGACGCTGTCGCCGGGCAACCAGTACTTTAACTACCCGGCTATCGGCGCGGGCTGGAACATCATTGAAGAGCCGTTCATGAAAAGTGTACCAGCCATCTCGAATCTGAAACTGCGGGGTAGCTGGGGTATTTCGGGGAATCGGAACGTAGGCGCGTACGCAACACTGGGTGCGCTGTCGGCGGGGTATTACAATTTTGGGCTGGGTACCGCCGGCCAACAACTGGCTTACACCGTAACGAGCCTGCCTGCTACCAACTTGAGCTGGCAGTCGACGGAACAGATCGACATCGGTCTTGACTTCGGCTTCCTGAACAACCGGATTACGGGTTCGATCGACTATTACAGCCAGCAGACAAAGAATATTCTGCTGTCGGTACCACTGCCGCCGAGCAACGGGGCCGGTTCGACGCTGAAGAACCTGGGGCGCACGGCCGGCAGTGGACTGGAAACGGCGCTGACGGTCGACATTTTCCGCAATCCGAAAGGCTTCAACTGGAGCGCTGACGCTATCTATTATTTCAACCGCGAGAAAATCACGCAGCTGACGACGCCGGACGAACAAGCAAACATTGGCGCGGGCTGGTTTGTGGGTCAACCCCTCTCGGTGATCTATGATTACCGGAAAATCGGTATCTGGCAGAATGCTGATAAGGAAAACGGTACGATTGCGAAGCAAATATCACCCGCGCAGTTCCCCGGCCAGATTCGGGTGGAAGACCTGAATGGTGACGGTAAGATCGACGCCAATGACCGGCAGATTCTGGGCAACTTTCAGCCTACGTTCGAAGCGGGCCTGACCAACCGGTTTACCTACAAAAATTTCGACCTGTCGATCGTTTCGTTTGCCCGTATTGGTATGAAAGTGATCGTTCCGTACCTGACGGGTAACGCGGGCGGGAACGGTGGCTTTGCCTTCTACAACCAGAGCCGCGTCAACCAGGTGAAAACGGATTACTGGACCGATGCTAATCCGACCAACGCCTTCCCGGCACCCGATGCGGGTAGTGCCGTCGCTTACTTCGGCTCAACGCTGGGCTACTACGATGGCTCATTCATCAAAGTCAGAAGTATCAACTTTGGCTACACCTTCGCCAACGAGCTGATTCGCAAAATCGGGATGAATTCGGCCCGGGTGTATGTCAACGCGACCAACCCATTCATTCTGTACTCGCCCCTGGTGAGCCAGCACCTGGCGATCGACCCAGAGGGGAACGGCTATGCCAGTTCGACAGTAACCCCGCAGGGGGCCAGCGATGGTGGTACGCCAGCGCGTCAGATTGCGGTAAACCTCAACAACCCACCGGTGCGCCAGTTCACGTTCGGGGTAAATCTTAAATTCTAACTATCGACATTCCGATGAAAGCACTAAAAATATGGTTCGTAGCGGGTCTTGTCGCAGCATCCGGTACGGGCTGTGAGAAGATTTTGCAGGAGCAGCCACAGTCGCAGATCGTGCCATCATACTTCAACAGCCAGGCGGGGGTTCTGGGCGGTATTGCGGGCGTATACAACGACATTCGGTCGCAGTGGGGAACCGAAGGGTTTACGGTTGAAATGCAGGCTGGTACCGATGAGTTCATTCAAGGTGCCAGTGCGGGTACGCCTGTTCCCTATACCTACAATGGGCTGAACGGCAGTAACTTTGGTTCAGCCTGGGGTATCGTATTTCAGGACATAAACACGCTGAACGGCGTTCTTCAGTACGGCCAGACGATCGACCTGCCCGAAGCAACCCGCAAGCAATACCTGGCGCAGGCCAAGTTTCTGCGGGGTTTCTGGTACTTCTACGCCGTACAGACCTGGGGAGACTTACCACTGAACACGCAGTTCATCACAGTACCTTCACAGGCGGCATCACGTCAGCCGGCGGCACAGATCTATGAGCAGGTTATCAAAGATTTGACCGAAGCGGCTGCCGATCTGCCGAATACGCCGACTGCTCCATTTCTGGGAAAAGCGGCTACCAAACCTGTCGCGCAGCTGTTACTGGCCAAGGCATACCTGACGCGCGGCTGGCTGAACAATACGGCCTCAGATTTTACGCAGGCTGCTGCGATCTGTTCGGATATCATTGCCAACAAGTCGACATACGGGCTGGATTTATGGCAGGATTATGGAGATGCCTTCAATCCGTCCAACGACTACGGTAAAGAAACCATGTTTGTGAGCGACCACGTACTCGATCCCAAGTATGGTTATTATACGGTGGGTGGAGCCGCCGGTGGTGGTGCCGCGCAGAATCTGTCGCCCTGGTTCACCAACTGGAACTACCCGAATAACAGCGGGGTCAACTCCTTTAAAAACGCATCGGGAACCCTGGTCAACAATGGCACCTCCGGCATGATCCGGGATTCGTACTACGGTCGACCTTATGTTCGGATGCGTCCCAACAGCTACAAATGGCCATCAGGCGACAACGCGGGTAAAACGTACTTCCTCGATCAGGCATTCACCAACCGGACGGTCGATTCGCGGTTTGCCAACTCGTTCTATACGGTGTATATCGCAAACACGGCTGTTACCAATGCAGCGAATACCGCCAACAACCAGCGGGGTATCGGCTACACGACAGTGGTAGGACAAGACACGGCCGTATGGTTACCGGATTATGAAGTAACGGGTGCTCCGCAGTTCGTGGGTACGCGGCCGTTCAAAGGGATCGTTGTACCGCCCAGCCTGTGGAACAACGGGATCTTCCCGGCGCTGAAGAAGTTCATGGACCCCAGCCGGGGTGCCAATTTCAACGATCCGTCGACGCGCCCCTGTGTCTTATATCGGTTTGCTGATGTGTACATGACGGGGGCTGAAGCATACTTCAAAGCGGGGGACAACACACGGGCCGCTGCGCTGATCAATGTAGTTCGGCAACGGGCGGCCTATCGCCGAACCAACTCATCGGCTCAGAACGCAGCAGCTGTAACGGCTATGACGATTCAACCGGCTGACGTGACGCTGGATTTCATTCTGGACGAACGGAGCCGTGAGTTCTTCGGCGAATGGCAACGCTGGCACGATCTGGTCCGCACCCGTTCGCTCGTGCGTCGGGTAAAAGCTTGGAATCCGGAAGCCGCGCCCTATGTGCAGGATTTCAACATGCTGCGCCCGATTCCGCAGTATCAGATCGACCGGGTTGTCGATGGCCCTAAATTTCCGCAGAATCCCGGCTATTAATGGTTGACTCATAAGTAAAGGCTGTCTTCAAATTCGTTTTGAAGACAGCCTTTGTCATATCAACCCTGACCCACGATAACGCATGAAACACTTTTTCGGTCTGCTGCTGCTTACCCTGGCTACGTCTGTCTACGCCCAGAACGCCAACCTGAAACTGTGGTATACCAAACCGTCGGGAACCGTCTGGGAGAATGCGTTGCCCATCGGGAATGGGCGGATCGGGGCAATGGTCTATGGCAATGTGCCGCTGGAAACCCTTCAACTCAACGAAGGCACTGTCTGGAGTGGTAGCCCCAACCGCAACGACAATCCGAATGCCTTAGCTGTACTCCCTGAGATTCGCCAACTGATTTTCGACGGGAAGCAAAAGGAAGCCGAACAAGTGGCCAACAAGTCGATCATTACCAAAAAATCGAGTGGACAAATGTTCCAACCCGTCGGGAATCTGCTCCTGACGTTTGTCGGCCACGACACCTTCACCGACTATTACCGCGAACTCGACATCGAGCGGGCCGTTGCCAGAACAACTTACAAAGTCGGTGACGTGACCTACACCCGCGAGGTCATTGCGTCTCTGCCCGGCAATGTGCTGGCCATACAGCTATCGGCCGATAAACCCGGCAAGCTTTCCTTCGTGACGTCGTTTACGAGCCTGCACCCCAACGCGCTCATCAACACCACGAACCGGAACGAACTGATGCTGGCCGGCACAACCGCCGATCACGAAGGCGTACCGGGCAAGGTAAAATTCAAAAGCCTGGCCCGCATCAAAACCAAAGGCGGTACCGTGTCGGCCAACGGGCCGACGCTGGTCGTCGACGGAGCCACGACCGCCACGATTTACCTGGCCATCGCCACCAACTTCGTCAACTACAACGACCTAAGCGGCAACGAAACGGAGCGCGTAACAGCCACCCTCGATAAGGCCTTTCACCAACCGTATGCGGCCCTGCTTAAACCGCACGTTGCCACCTATCAACGCTATTTCAACCGGGTCCGTCTCGATCTTACGTCGACGGACGCGGCCAAACTACCTACCGACGAACGGCTGAAAAACTTCCGCTCCGTCAACGATCCGCAACTGGTTACGCTCTATTACCAGTACGGGCGGTATTTGCTCATTTCGTCGTCGCAACCGGGTGGGCAACCTGCCAACCTGCAGGGCATCTGGAACCGGAGCATGCGCCCGCCCTGGGACAGCAAGTATACCATCAACATCAACACTCAGATGAACTACTGGCCCGCCGAAAAAACAAACCTGTCTGAGATGCATGAGCCCCTGTTCGACATGATCCGCGACCTGGCGCAAACGGGGCAGGAGACAGCACGGGTGATGTACGGCGCGCGCGGCTGGATGGCGCATCACAACACAGATATCTGGCGCATCAACGGCCCGGTCGATGGGGCGTTCTGAGGCATGTGGACCGCCGGGGGGGCGTGGCTCAGCCAGCATCTGTGGGAACACTATCTCTACTCCGGCGACCGGGCGTTTTTGGCGTCGGCGTACCCGATTCTGAAAGGTGCGGCCCGATTCTACGCTGATTTTCTGGTCGAACATCCCAAGTACAAATGGCTGGTCGTCGTACCAAGTACATCGCCTGAAAATGGGCCGAAAGCTCACGGCGGCTCTTCGCTGGATGCTGGGACGACGATGGATAATCAGATCGTGTTCGACGTGTTTAGTACTGTTATCCGGGCTGCCGATTTGCTGAAAGCCGACGCGCCGTTTGCCGATTCGCTCCGGCAGATGCGGGGTAAACTGCCGCCCATGCACATCGGAAAGCACGGGCAGTTGCAGGAGTGGCTCGACGATGTCGACGATCCCAACGACAAACACCGGCACATTTCGCACCTCTATGGGCTGTTTCCGTCGAACCAGATTTCGGCCTACCGCACGCCCAGTCTCTTTACTGCCTCACGCACAACGATGATTCACCGGGGCGACGTGTCGACGGGCTGGAGCATGGGCTGGAAAGTAAACTGGTGGGCCAAACTGCAAGACGGTAACCATGCTTACACGCTCATTCAGAGTCAGCTTACTCCGCTGGGCGTCAACAAAGACGGGGGCGGTACGTATAACAATCTGTTCGACGCGCACCCGCCGTTTCAGATCGACGGTAATTTCGGCTGCACGTCGGGGATCACCGAAATGCTGCTGCAAAGCGACGACGGGACCGTTCACTTGCTGCCCGCTCTGCCCGACGTCTGGCCGACAGGTAGCATTAGCGGCCTGCGGGCACGGGGCGGCTTCGAGATCGTCGGTATGGAATGGACCGGCGGCAAGCTGACGAAGCTGGAAGTTCGGTCGACGCTGGGCGGTAACCTGCGCGTACGAGCACCAAATGAACTGAGACTGAGCCGGGGCTCACTGGCAACGGCAGCAGGCCCGAATCCGAATGAGTTCTACCAGACGAACGAAACGCCTGCGCCCGTCACCGCTTCACTAATTGGCTCCGCTCCGATAACACAGCCTCTGAAACCCACCTGGCTCTACGATATTTCCACGCAGCGTGGTACCGTTTATACGCTGGTTGCGCAATAGAATCACCCACCCCCACCCCCCTGAATGGCGCTTAGCCCACTGATTAGTAAAGCTCCCTTCAGGGGGGTGGGGGTTATCAAAGAAACATACAATGCTGAATAAACCCTTATGAAAAAACGCATTCTTACGGCGCTCTGTGCGGCCCTGCTGACCGGAGCGAGCCATGCGTCGCTGGCCCAGACAACAACGCTGGTCAACCCTATTATGACGGGCTTTTATCCCGACCCTAGTATCGTGAAGGTGGGCAGCGATTATTACCTCATCAACTCCACGTTTTCGTATTTCCCCGGCATCCCGGTGCTACACAGTAAAGACCTCAAAAACTGGAAGCAGATCGGTAACGTCATCGACCGGCCCGAGCAGATGGATTTTATGGGCGAACGCATGACGCGGGGGCTGTTTGCACCCGCTATAAGCTACCACAAAGGCACCTACTACGTTACCTGTACCGATATCGACCACGATGGTAACTTCGTCGTGACGGCGAAGAATCCGGCGGGGCCGTGGAGCAACCCAGTGAAGCTGCCGCAGGTCAAGGGTATTGACCCGTCGCTGTTTTTCGATGAGTCGACCGGTAAGGCGTATATCCTGTACAACAGCGACGCCCCCGACCGCAAGCCCCTCTATCCGGGCCACCGGACGATTCGGATGTATGAATTCGACGCTGCCAATCTGAACGTTGTGGGAGAGGAAAAGCAGCTCGTCAACGGCGGGGTCGACCTGAGCAAAAAGCCCGTATGGATTGAGGGTCCGCATATCATGAAGCGTAACAACTGGTACTATCTCTACGCGGCTGAGGGCGGTACGTCGGTTAATCACTCGGAGGTCGTACTGCGGAGTAAAGATGTCTGGGGACCCTACGTGCCTTACGAGGGAAACCCGATTCTGACCCAGCGCGGTCTGTCCGCCGACCGTAAAGATCCGATCACCTCAGCCGGGCACGCGCAGTTCGTAGAGGGGCCGGATGGTAAGTGGTACTCTATCTTTTTGGCGGTCCGTCCCTACGAAGGGAACTACTATAACACCGGTCGCGAAACGTTTATCGCCCCCCTGACCTGGACCGCCGACGACTGGCCCATGATCGAGCACGGCGAAAAGCCCATTGCCTATAGCTACGTGGGCAACTTCAAGGAAGTAAAGCAGAAGGACGCCCGACCCCAGAACGGTAACTTCGCCTACACGATCACCTTCGACAAGCCACTCGACCCCGCCCTACTCTTTCTGCGCACCCGCGACGATAAATCGTACAGCCTCAGCAAAGTGAACGGACTAACGATGAACCTGAAGCCTGAAACGATTTCGGAAATGGGTAACCCCTCGTTTATCGGCAAGCGGCAGCAGCACCTGAACTGTACCGCTGAAACTGCGCTGGACTTTACGGCTACGTCAGCCGACGAAAAAGCAGGATTAGTGATTTTTCAGGACGAGAAGCACTTTTATTTCCTGGCCAAATCGATCGAGCAGGGTAAGCCCGTAGTGCAGCTCTTCAAGAGTACCAATGACAAAAACCTGGAACTGCTGGCCCAGATACCCGTTGCGAAAAAGGTACTGCTCCGCATCGACGCCAAAGGGGATGCGTACGATTTCTACGTGGCCGACAAACCCAACGACTGGAAGCTGCTCAAAGACAAGGTCGATGGGAAGTTTCTGAGCACGCAGGTGGCGGGTGGCTTCATCGGCTGTGTATTCGGCCTGTATGCTACCTCGTCGGGAAGCAGTTCCGACAACAAGGCGTCCTTTAATTACCTCCGTTACAGTGGTAACGATTCAATGTTTCAAGCTAATAACTAATGCGGGGCCAGTCGGCACCGCCCTCAATCAATCACCTCTGTTATGAAACGAATGATGCGTATCGGATTACCCATTTTCCTGCTGGTGCTGTGGCTTAGCAACGGGGTACAGGCTCAGTCTAATTTTACAAGCAAAGTAATCGGTATCGGCGTGGTTGTGGCCGACCTCGACCGGTCGCTCGACTTCTATGTCAACGGTATCGGTATGGTCAAAACGGGGAGTTTCACGATCACCGACGAGTTCTCCAAACGGTCGGGGCTAGCCAACGGAGCGTCGGCGCAGGTAACGATTTTGAAGCTGGACAATAGCCCCGACGCTACCGACTGGAAGCTGATGAGTTTCAGCAAAAAAGCGGGGCACCCCCAGCCAAAATTCATTCAGGACGATACGGGTATGCAGTACATCACCATCAATGTAAAGTCATTAAAACCGATCATCGATCGGCTGACGAAAATGAATGTGCCCTTCCGGGGCAGCACGCCGACGCCCCTCAACGATAAGGCGCATTTCGTACTGGTGCAGGATCCCGACGGCACGTTTATCGAACTCATCGGTCCGCTTAACTAGAACCCGGTTCCGGACAAGATCTCGCTCATGAAATACCTGTTGATTTGCCTTATCGGGTTGCTGGTGCTGTCGGTACAACCGCTGGCGATGGGGCAGCAAGCGACCAACCCCATCATCTTCGCCGACGTTCCCGACCTAGCCATAATTCGGGTGGGCGAGACGTACTACATGAGCAGTACCACCATGCACCTGAGTCCGGGCCTGCCGATTATGAAATCGACGGATCTGGTAAACTGGAAGCTGGTCAGCTACGCCTACGACACGCTGGCTACCGTCGACGCGCTGAAGCTGACCAACGGCCAAAGCACCTACGGACGCGGTTCGTGGGCCAGTAGCCTACGTTTTCACAACGGCACCTACTACGCCACCACCTTCGCCCAGCCGACGGGCCGGACGCACGTCTACAGTACGAAAAACATCGAAAAAGGCCCTTGGAAAGCTGTGTCGTTCAAACCGTCTCTCCACGATCACAGCCTGTTTTTCGACGACGATGGCCGGGTGTACATGGTCTACGGTGCGGGCAAACTCCGCATTGTTGAACTGACCGCCGATGTGTCGGGCGTAAAGCCCGGCACCGAGCGGGTGCTTATCGAAAACGCCAGCGCGCCGTCGGGGACGGGCCGGGGACTGCCCGCCGAAGGGTCGCAGTTGTTTAAGGTCAACGGCAAATACTACCTGTTCAACATCACCTGGCCACAGGGTGGCATGCGGACCGCCGTGATTCACCGCGCTGATAGTCTTACCGGGCCTTGGGAGGGCCGGATCGGCTTGCAGGACCTGGGTGTCGCACAGGGTGGCCTGATCGACACGCCCGACGGTCGGTGGTTTGCGTACCTGTTCCGCGACTTCGGGGGCGTAGGTCGTATGCCGTACCTGGTGCCGGTGACGTGGAAAGACGGCTGGCCCGTACTGGGCGTCGACGGGAAAGTGCCGCAAACGCTCGACCTGCCCGCCAGCAATGGGCTGATTCCCGGTATCGTCGCGTCGGATGAGTTTATCCGGAAAAAGGGCGACCCGGCGCTGCCGCTGGTATGGCAGTGGAACCATAATCCCGATAACGCGCTGTGGTCGGTAACGGAGCGGAAAGGGTTTCTGCGCCTGAAAACCGGTCGGGCCGACACCTCATTCGTGACCGCCCGTAATACACTTACGCAACGAACCATCGGGCCAGAATCAGTGGGCTCGACCCGGCTTGATGTGACGAAGCTAAACGATGGCGACTTTGCGGGGCTGGGCCTGTTGCAGAAGCAGTACGGCCTGGTAGGAGTGAAACAGGTTAACGGTACCCGAGCCATCGTGATGGTCAGTGCCGCGTCGGGCAAAGCTGTGGAGGTACAGCGGGTGCCGCTGTCGGCATCGGTCGTGTACCTGAAAGCCGAATGCGATTTTCGCGACCGGAACGATACCGCCCGTTTCTTCTACAGCCTTGATGGGAAATCGTGGTTGGCCATTGGCGAGCCGATCAAAATGCCTTACACCATTCCGCATTTCATGGGCTACCGCTTCGGCCTGTTTACCTATGCTACGCAAACGCCGGGCGGGTATACCGATTTTGACTACTTCCGGATCGAGCCGCCTGCGCGTTAAACCGTTCTCACCAATTCATGAAAACTACGCTTGTGACCGTAAAGCTGCTACTCATTTCGATAGGGCTACTTGGGCTGGTGCTGCCCGCCCTGGCGCAGGACCCCAACTTCCACGTTTATCTCTGTCTGGGGCAGTCGAACATGGAAGGGAATGCCCGGTTCGAGCCGCAGGATACCGTAGGCATAAACCCCCGCTTTCAGGTGCTGGAAGCCGTCGACTGTCCTGATCTGGGCCGGACGAAAGGAAACTGGTACACGGCCATTCCCCCACTATGCCGCTGCCGTACGGGTCTGACCCCAGCCGATTACTTCGGGCGTACCCTGCTGACATACCTGCCGCCAGCGACGCGGGGGGGCGTGATCGACGTGGCCGTGGGTGGCTGCAAAATCGAACTGTTCGATAAGGATATGTATCAATCTTACTTAACCACGGCGCCAGGCTGGATGCTCAACATGGTGAAAGCCTACGATGGTAACCCGTATGCCCGGCTGGTCGAGATGGGGAAACGGGCGCAGCAGGACGGTGTGATCAAAGGTATTCTGCTGCATCAGGGTGAGTCGAACCCCAACGATTCGCTGTGGACGAAAAAAGTGAAAAAGGTGTACGACAACCTCCTGGCTGATCTGAACCTGCCGCCAAACTCCGTTCCGCTGCTGGCCGGCGAAACTGTCAACGCTGATCAGGGGGGCATCTGCGCGGGTATGAACCGCATCATCGCCACACTGCCCCAGACGGTTCCGACAGCCCAGGTCATCTCGTCGGCGGGCTGCACGGATTCGTCCGACAACCTGCATTTCGACGCGGCCGGGTATCGCAAGCTGGGCAAACGGTACGCCTACCAGATGCTGATCTTGCTGGGTTACTCCGTTAAAGCCGAAGACTAAACGGGTATAAATTTCTCCGCTTCCATGAAAAAGAGCCATCTGTTGTCGGTGTTGTTGCTTACGGCTGGATTGTCTGCCCAGGCGCAGGAAATTATTCCCTTATACCCCGGCACCGTACCCAACGCAAAGCCATCATCGGTGAAGGAAGTGCAACCGTCGCCGGGCGTATTCCGGGGTACGACAAGGCCGACGCTGGAGGTGTACCTGCCCGACAAATCCATCGCCACTGGTACGGCGATTGTCGTTATTCCCGGCGGTGGATATGGCGTGGTGGTATATCAGGGCGAGGGTATTGGCACAGCCAAAGCGCTGGTTCAGAAAGGCGTAGCAGCTTTCGTGCTCAAGTACCGGCTACCCAGCGATTCGACTATGGTCAACAAAACCATCGGGCCGTTGCAGGATGCGCAGCAGGCCATCAAACGGGTGCGGGAAGGCGCTACGCGGTGGGGCATTGATCCGGGAAAAATTGGGATCATGGGCTTTTCGGCGGGCGGTCACCTGGCATCGACCGAAGCGACGCATTTCGAAAAAGCCCTGATCGACAATCCCGAAAACACCAGCCTGCGCCCCGACTTTCAGGTGCTGGTATACCCGGTAATCAGCTTGCGGGATAGCCTCGCGCACCGAGGATCGCGGGACAATCTGCTCGGCAGGAATCCGTCGCGGCAGAATATCGAACTGTTCTCCAATGAATTGCAGGTACGGGCCAACACGCCCCCGACGTACCTGCCCCACGCGGCCGACGATAAGGTGGTCGACGTAGACAATAGCATCGTGTATTTTGAAACGTTGCGCCATCAGAAAATTCCCGTCGAAATGCACATTTATCCCGAAGGTGACCACGGCTTTATTTTCCGTCAGCCCGGCTGGATAGACCCGCTCTTCGACTGGATGAAACGGAACAACTGGACGAACTAACCACTCGAAATGGCTACGCCCGTTTAGGTCGATCGTCTGATGCAGAGAAATCCATACACCATGAAAAAAGTAAATTCATTCGTCACGTTCGTTCTATTGCTGACCAATTCAATCACCTTCGCCCAGCAACCCGTCTCCGTTGGTGTCGAAGGTGGGCGCGTTCAGGGAACCGTCGAAGATGGACTGACCGTCTACCGGGGTATTCCGTTTGCCGCTCCGCCCGTCGGCGATCTGCGGTGGAAAGCGCCCCAGCCGGTAGCCAGATGGGAGGGCGTGCGTGATACGAAAAAATTTGCCCCCGCAGCCGTGCAGGGCGGCAACACACCATCGGGAAAGAGTGAAGACTGCCTGTACCTGAATGTCTGGAGCCCGGTCAAAACGGCTACTGAACGCATACCCGTGCTGGTCTGGATTTACGGTGGGGGCTTCAGCTTCGGCGCTACATCCGACCCCAACTACAGCGGGGAAAAGCTGGCGCAGAAGGGCGTCGTCGTGGTAAGTATTGCCTACCGGGTTGGGCCACTGGGCTTTCTGGCGCACCCGCAGTTGAGCGCCGAAAATCCACAGCACGTGTCGGGTAACTACGGGTTGCTGGACATGATCGCCGGGCTTAAGTGGGTGCAGCGAAACATTGCCGCGTTTGGCGGTGACCCCGCCAAAGTGACCATCTTCGGGGAGTCGGCGGGCGGTATTGCCGTCAGCATGTTGTGCGCATCTCCGCAGGCCAAAGGGTTGTTTCACGGGGCTATTTCACAAAGCGGAGGGTCTTTCGGGCCGACACGCCCCACCACGTATCCGGGTGAAAACATGAAACGGCTGGACGAAGCCGAGAAAGCCGGTGAAGCCTATGCGCAGAAAGCCGGTGCGTCGTCTATCGCCGAGTTGCGCAAGCTAGACGCCGACAAGCTGCCGGGTGGGTGGGGCGTTGGCTCATCCTGGCCCATTGTCGACGGCTACGTCATTCCCGACGATCAGCACAAACTGTACGGAGCGGGTAACTACAATCAGACACCCATTCTGGTCGGCTATAACTCCGACGAGGGAGCCAGTTTTTCCCCGCCCAAAACACCCGACGATTACATTGAGAGCACGAACAAACGGTACGGTCCGTTCGCCGATGACCTCAGCAAAGCCTATCCGGTTGGTTCGACCACCGTTCCGAAAACGGCCCGCGACCTGATGCGCGACGCGGCTTTCGGCTGGCAAACCTGGAGTTGGGCCAAGTTGCAGGCCGGGACCAGCAAGAAAAAAGTATTCTACTACTATTTCGATCAGCATCCCGATTACCCTGCTGACTCGCCCAAAGCGGGATACGGTTCCGGGCATGGGCAGGAGGTATCCTACGTGTTCGGGCACATCGATCCAACCAACCCGCAAACGACAAAAACGGACTTGGCTATTTCGAATGCGATGGGGACGTACTGGACCAATTTTGCCAAACACGGCGATCCCAACGGGAAAGGCGTACCGCAGTGGCCTGTCTTCACAAACACGAAGCCTGCCGTCATGTACTTCAGTCAGACCCCACACATCGGGCCGGTACCCAGCAGCGCTGCATTGACCGTACTGGATCGGTACTTCACCTGGCGACGAACGCCCGAAGGCGAAGCCTGGGCCAAATAACCCCCGGTCTTAAGCGGATTACCGCGTTTTTAAACGTTATCGAAAAATGAAAGTAGGTTATCATCCCACCCGTTCGAAGCGGTCATTGCTTGCTGGATGTCTGTTCGGACTGTGTACCGTCGCATTCGGTCAGCCACCACGCGGACCGCTGGTCGTGTCGCCACAGGTCAACACCGACAAGTCCGTTACGTTTCGGTACCTCGCGCCGAAGGCCACCGATGTAAAGCTGAGTGCGCAGTTTGAGAAAGGGCTACTCGCCATGACCAAAGACGCGCAGGGTATCTGGAGTGTGACGACGCCCCCCGTCAAACCCGACATCTATCCCTACAGCTTTCAGGTTGACGGCGTGACGGTGATGGACCCGGCTAACGTCGCGTTTTTTCCGAACGAACGGTTCAAGGCCAGTCTGGTCGACATTCCCGGCGACACGCCCCTGATTCATAGCTTGCAGGACGTTCCCCACGGTTCGGTGAACTACGAATACTACCCGTCGGTAGCGGGTACGACGGGGTCACTGGTGGTGTACACCCCGCCGGGCTATGACAAAAATCTGGTGAAGTATCCCGTTTTTTACCTCATCAGCGGTACTACCGATACCGAAGAAACTTTCTTCAAAGTAGGCCGGACAAACCTGATTCTCGATAATCTGATTGCTGCCGGGCGGGCAAAGCCGATGATTGTCGTGATGCCCTACGGCAACATCGAGGCTCGGATTACCGAGCAGAAAGGCGGTGCTAAACCCACTGACCCAACCGTGCGCGACGGGGCCGATGCCGTAAAGCGGGCCAACGATTTCGGCGAGGACCTGACCCGCAATGTGATTCCATACATAGAGGGAAACTACCGCACCATTACCAATGAAGAGAGCCGCGCCATCGGTGGTTTCTCGCGCGGGGGCGGGCAAACATTGCGGACGGCGTTTAGTAATATGGACAAATTCGCCTGGGTGTGCAGCTACAGTTCATACCTGTCGCCCCAGGAAATGAACGGCAGCTTCAGCCAGATCGGCGGCAATCCTGACCGGACGAACAAGCAGCTCAAACTGCTGTGGGTCAGCGTAGGGAGCGACGATTTTCTGTACAAAGGCACGGTCGAATTTATGGACTATATGAAGGCGAAAAAAGTTGCTTACAAAAGCCTGGTTACTGACGGCGGGCACACCTGGATGAACGTCAAAACATACGTGGCCGACACGGTTCCACTGCTCTTCCGCTAACCCGCCCCGACGATGAAAAATCGCTTACTCCTGCTTCCGGCGCTGCTCGGGCTGTCGATGACCATACTGGCCCAGCGCCCTCCGGCCATCAACTCGCCCGAGGTGCATCCCGACCATAGCGTCACGTTCCGCTACTTTTCGAAAAAGGCTGGCAAAGTGACGCTGAACGGCGAATTTCTGAAAGCGCCCGTTGCCCTGACGAAAGACACGACGGGTGTCTGGAGCGTAACGGTGTCGCCCGTCACGCCCGACATTTATCCGTACAGTTTTCGGGTGGATAGCGTGGAACTGGCTGACCCCAACAACACCTACATTTTTGCCAACGAGCGATTCAAACGTAGCATCGTCGACGTACCCGGCGACAAGCCACTGGTGCATGCGCTACAAAACGTACCGCACGGCAAAATCAGTTACCGACTTTACGAGTCCGCTACGCTGGGTACGTCGCGCCAACTGCTGGTCTATACGCCACCCGGTTTCGACCCCAATGGCAAAACGAAGTACCCGGTGCTGTACCTGATTCACGGCGGCTCCGATACCGAAGAAACCTGGACCAAAGTCGGTCGCGCCAATCTGATTGCTGATAACCTGATCGCGCAGGGAAAGGCTAAACCGATGCTGATCGTGATGCCCTACGGCAACGTTCGCCCTGCGCCGATGGGCGATTTTACAAAGGATATGGTGAACGACATCGTCCCGTTTGTCGAAGCAAATTATCCCGTGGTACAGGACAGTAAACACCGGGCAGTCGCGGGCTTTTCGGTCGGCGGGGGACAGACGCTGAACATCGGCCTGACTAATCCCGACAAATTTGCCTACGTCTGTGCTTACGCACCTTACACCGCCACCGACGAGTTTAAAAAGAACTTTACGAACTGGTCGCCCAACGCCGATGCCCTGAATAAACAGCTGAAGCTTTTCACCATCAGCGTCGGCACAGACGATTTTCTGTACGAACCCGTGAAGCAGAATATTGCCATGTTCAATGAGAAGAAAGTAGTCGTTAAACCGCTTGTCGTCCCCGGCGGGCACACCTGGATGAACTGCAAACTGTACCTCGCCAACACACTGCCGCAGTTGTTCAGGTAGTGGTTTTCGCCAGCGTGTTTGTCATGGTTCCGGCTGGTTTGTCCTCCCGAGCCTGCGAGGGATCCTCGCTAAAAGCCAACAAAACTGCCCATTACCGCAGGGTTATTCTGCGTCGGGATGATAAAAAACGAGAATGAATACTGCTAGATGAATTCCCTTACCCTTACCCAACCAATCAATGACACGTACCACAACCGCGCTGCTGCTCGCAGCCGCCCTGCTGAGTGCCGACGCTTTTTCGCAAGCCAGTCAGCCCGCTGTCGCCGACGATTTTAAACCGTCGATCCTGAATCAGCCGGGGCAGGATTACCCGCAGGTTAACTCGCAGGGCTACGCCCGGTTTCGCATCAACGCGCCCAAAGCCGACAGCGTGAACGTAAGTCTGGGCCTGGGTGGGCGGGGCGGTACACGCCTGACCAAAGGGGCCGACGGCTTCTGGACTGGCACCACCGAAGGTCCGATGGATGAGGGATTTCACTACTACAATGTGACTATCGACGGCGGCAAATTCAACGATCCCGGCGCGCAGAACTTCTATGGCTCCGTGCGTTGGGAAAGCGGCATCGAGATTCCGGCCCACGATCAGGCGTTTTACGAACTGAAAGCAGTTCCGCACGGGAATGTGCAGCAGATTCTGTTCCCCTCGAAAAGCACCGGTACGTCGCGCCGGGCGTTTGTGTACACCCCGCCGGGCTACTCGACAGACAAGTCGAAAAAGTACCCGGTGCTGTACCTGCAACATGGCTGGGGTGAAGACGAAACCGCCTGGAGCAACCAGGGGCACGCCAACCTGATCATGGATAACCTGATTGCTGAGAACAAGACCAGGCCGTTTATCGTCGTGATGACTTACGGCATGACCAATGATGTGAAGTGGGGCAAAATTCGGGAGTTCAAAATCGATCCGTTTCAGACCGTCCTGACCGACGAGCTGATTCCGTACGTCGACGCGAATTTTCGCACCCTGGCCAACCGCGACAATCGGGCAATGGCGGGCCTGTCGATGGGGGGCATGGAAACCAAAATGATTACGACGAACAAGCCGGAAACGTTTGGGTACTACGGTCTGCTGAGTGGGGGGCTCTACAATCCCGACGATCTCAAAGGCAAGCCCAAACCGAAGCTCGTGTTTGTTAGCTGCGGCAGCCGCGAGCGACCCGACGGTGTGAAAAAAGCAGCTACCGATCTGACGGCGGCTGGCTATAAGGCTGTATCGTACGTATCGGAAAATACCGGCCACGAATTCCAGACCTGGCGCCGAAGTCTGCACGAACTGGCCCCGTTGCTGTTTAATTAATTGTTTTGACAGGATTGGCCTGATTTACAGGGTGTTTCATTAGGTCAATCCTATCATCCTGATGTCAGAATCGGGCCGCTGGACTGACAGGAAATAAAGCCACCTTTTCACTACTACCAATGAAATTGCCCTTTTCAAAAATAAGGCTGACGGCTGCGCTGGCGGTGATGCTGGGCACGGCAACCTACGCCCAGCCCGCCGACAAAGAGATGCCGAAAGGCTTCGACGTTGCCCGCACGGACATTGCCCACGGCCGGATCGATAGCATACAGTACGCGTCGAAAACGGTGGGCGTCAACCGGAAAGCGCTGGTATACACGCCCCCCGGCTTCTCGAAAAAGAAAAAGTACCCGGTACTGTACTTACTCCACGGCATCGGTGGCGACGAAAAAGAATGGCTCCGGGGTGGTAATCCGCAACTCATTCTGGACAATTTATACGCCGACAAAAAATTGGAACCGATGATCGTGGTGATGCCCAACGGGCGTGCCATGAAAGACGACCGGGCCGTAGGTAACATCTTCGACAAAGATAAAGTCGAAGCGTTCTCTGCCTTCGAAAAAGACCTGCTCAACGACCTGATTCCATTTGTGGAGAAAACGTACCCGGCGCTGAAAGACCGCGAGCATCGCGCCATCGCGGGGCTGTCGATGGGCGGGGGACAGTCACTTAATTTTGGGCTGGGCAATCTGAGCAGGTTCGCGTGGGTAGGTGGCTTTTCATCGGCCCCCAACACCCGACTGCCGCAGGAACTGGTGCCCGATCCGGAAGCGGCCAGAAAGCAGCTAAAATTGCTCTGGATTTCGTGCGGTGACGCCGACGGTCTGATCCCGTTCAGCAAACGTACACACGACTACCTCTACCAACACAACGTGCCGCACGTATATTACGTCGAGTCGGGTGGGCACGATTTCAAGGTCTGGAAAAACGGATTGTACATGTTTTCGCAGTTCCTATTCAAGCCCGTCGATGTTGCGTCGCTGAGTACATACACGGTGCTGGGCACACCCGCGTCGACCAACGTACGTAACGCTAAGTACCCACAGATTCTGCCCGACAATCGGGTAGTTTTTCAACTGAAAGCGCCCAACGCACAAAAAGTACAAGTCGATCTAGGAAAAAAATACGACATGGTGAAAGATACCGCCGGTGTCTGGACAGTCACGACCGATTCCATCAGCCGGGGTATTCATTATTACGCCCTTGTGATCGACGATGTCGCCGTGGCCGATCCGGGCAGTGAGACGATTTATGGGTCAGGTCGGATGATGAGCGCCATTGAAATTCCGGATCGGGACGGTGAATTTTATGCGCTGAAAGATGTACCCCACGGCGACGTCCGTATCAAGCGCTACTACTCGAAACCGCTTAACGCCTGGCGCGAGATGTATGTCTACACACCACCAGGCTACGACCGGAATCCTGGCCAGAAATACCCGGTGCTATACCTGCTTCACGGCGGGGGTGAAGACGAACGCGGCTGGGCGAAGCAGGGCCGTACCGACCTGATTCTGGACAACCTGATTGCCGGCGGGAAAGCTAAACCCATGCTTGTGGTAATGATGGATGGCAACATACCGAACGCAGGCGGACTGGCTGGTTTCAACGAAAACGGGCTGAAGTCTTTTGAAAACGAGCTGAAAGAAGCTGTCATTCCCTTCGTGGAAAGCAATTTCAACGTGGCTGCCGACCCGCAAAACCGGGCCCTGGCCGGGCTGTCGCTGGGCGGTCTGCAAACGCTCTACGCCGGTATCAAAAACACGACCATGTTCTCGAATCTGGGCGTGTTTAGTTCGGGCTGGTTCGCCAACAACACCAAGCTATCGGACCCGCAGTATGCGTTCATGAAAGACAATGCCAGCACGATCAACAGCAACCTGAAACACCTCTGGATTTCGCAGGGCGGTAAGGAAGACATCGCGCATCAAAACTGCCAGATCATGCTGAAGAAGTTCGACGACATGGGCATCAGATACAGCTACAGCGAATATGCCGGTGGACACACCTGGCCTGTCTGGCGGCACGACCTGTATAGGTTCGCTCCGCTGCTGTTTCAATAGTAGTTATTCTGTTACCATTTTTTTGTCATCCCGAGCCTGCGGTAAAAGCCGACAAAACCGCCCGTTACCGCAGGCTCGGGATGACAACAGGCCCTCAACTCAACGGTAAATATCAACTCAACAAGTCAATGAAAAACCAACGTGTGGCGGTTCTGCTGCTGGCCGTAACGGCCCTGCCAGCCAGCCTGTTTGCCCAGTCGATCCCATCGCTGAAAGATGTGTTCAAAAACGACTTCGGCATTGGCACCTGTCTGAACGTGGCACAGATTCAGGAACGCGACTCGAAAACGACGGCGTTCATTGTCCGTCAGTTCAACATGGCCACACCCGAAAACGTCATGAAATCGGCACTGCTGCATCCGGGCTGGAATACCTATACCTTCGAGATGGCCGACAAGCTGGTTGAGTTCGGGCAGAAACACAACATCAGAATCAATGGGCACACACTAATCTGGCACAGTCAGCTACCGGGCTTTGTTCGGCGCATCCACAGCCAGGATTCGCTTCGCACGTTCTTCTCCGACCACATCAAAACCGTGGCCGGGCGCTACAAAGGCAAGGTCTTTTCGTGGGACGTAGTGAACGAAGCCCTCAACGAAGACGGGACGCTGCGGAAGTCGGTATTCCTGCAATACCTGGGCGATAACTACATTACCGACGCGTTTCGGCTCGCGCAGGAAGCGTCGCCCGGTACGGAGTTGTATTACAACGATTACAACAACGAACAACCCGCCAAACGGGCTGGCTGTATTGCCATCATTAAGAAAATCAAAGACACCGGGGTACGTATCGATGGCGTAGGCATTCAGGGCCACTGGCACGTCGGTCGGGTGCCGCTGGCAGAGATCGAAGAAAGCATTAAACAGTATGCAGCCCTGGGCCTGAAAGTGATGTTTACCGAATTGGATATCGAGGTGCTGCCCCGCAACGTTCAGGGGGCCGATGTCGGGCAGCGTATGACGGCCAACGCCACAGCTAACCCGTACCCCGATGCCCTGCCCGATAGCGTACAGCAGCAGCTCGCGGCCGATTATGAAGCCTTATTCAAACTATTTCTCAAGCACAAAGACAAGGTCAGTCGGGTCACGTTCTGGGGCGTTAACGACGGCGATAGCTGGCTCAACAACTGGCCCATTCGCGGCCGCACCAGTTACCCACTCCTGTTTGACCGCAACGATAATCCCAAACCCGCTTTTTATAAGGTTATTGCGCTGGGTAAATAAGCCGCCCTGGAGCAACCTGGTAAACCGACGGAAGAACCGGCCGATTACGCGCGCTTCACCAGGTTTTGTCTGCGTTTCCAGATCGCCAGTCTGATTTTCGCATTGTCGTAAAACAAGCCTGCGAGCAATAAGATTGCCGGTATCAGCAAAGCACGGATCGAGACGTAGCTATAGCCGATGCCGCCCACGATGCCCCCCGCAAAAAAATAAGCGATGATGCGCAGCCGAAGCCGGATCGTCGCGATCAGCTTGACCCTTTGGCCTGTTTCCGGGTGGAAATACAATTGCGCCAATTCGATTCCAAGATCAGTGAATAGGCCGGTCAGATGAGTCGTGCGGACCATAGCGCCCGAAATTCGGGTTACCAACGCGTTTTGCAGACCCATGGCAAAAAGCAGAATGCAGGCGATCAGGTTAGCATTGAGGGCGACGAAGACAGGCCCGATAATGGCAATGACCAGCAGAATGAAACTCTCAGTCAGCGTCGGAATGCTGTACACAAATCGCTCGTTCCGTCGGGACAAGGCTTCGATGGACAGGCTCACGGCAAAAGAGCCGAGGAAGAACGATGCGATGTACAAAAAGTAGACAAGGCTTCTGGCAAACTGAAGCTTGAACACATCGTCGATAAAGAAGGCAAAGTGACCGGTTACGTTCGTCGTCAGTCGCTGTACAGACAGAAAACCAATGATGTTTACCGTGCCGGCGACGAACGAAAGCAGCGAGGCAATCTTCTTATTATGGCGTAACGTTCGGGTTTTTCCTTGGTGTCTGAACATATACGTTTACAGGATAGTGGCCCAGCCAGCTTCGTTGACCGGGCCACTATCGTAACCAGTCCTGTCACTTATCCGTGCGGAATGGTGAGGCCGGTAAGCCCTCTTTGTTGATCAAATTGGCGTTGACTGGGTTATCGGCCCAGGCATAGCGGACAAATTGCGGGTTCGATACATCATCGCTCCAGACGACGACGGTGTTTCCCTCCAGTTTGGTCTTCGCCCAGACAAATTTCCTGTCGGCTCCGGCAATGGCAAAATCGCCGGGAGATTCCCCGTCACGGGTAGTTAGGCCGCTGCCGATGTTTGTAAAGCTGAGCGTGATTTCAGTGCCGTCGATGCTGGCCGATTGGTAAAGCGGACCCGACGCCACGACGTTCTCGTGGTAAGCCGTTTTCAGTGCGGCCAGCGCCAGCCGTTCGCCGACGTCTTTTTTGTTGTCGGGGTGAATATCGTTCCACTCGCCCAGATCGATTGCTACGGCCATTGCTGTGTTCGGCACCGACAGCGCACTGAGCTGCGATTCGCGGAGCACAGCCCAGCCACTTTCCGACGGCTGGTAAGTATAGTCCATGAAGCCCGGTAACTGAACGTACAGAAAGGGAAGCACACCCTGCTGCCAGTTGCTGCGCCAGTCGGCAATCAGGGCGGGCAGCAATTTAGCGTATTCGTCGGGTCGACCGGCATTGCTTTCGCCCTGGTACCAGCAAAACCCTTTGATGGCGTACTTAATCTCAGGCGCTACCATTGCGTTGTACAGGGCCGTCGGCTGATTCTGGGCACTGATTCCCCCAGCTGGATTGCCACCCGCAAACCCGCTACCCTCGACGGGTCGAAACGCTACGCCGACTTTGTACTGCCACGTGCCTTTCAGATCAATCGTATCGGCATCGGCAAAGAGACTGTACGGCTTATCGGGGACGAAGCCCCCCTTGCCGCCGTTGTTGGTGACTCGTACCACAAGCACGTTCTTCCCGGCTTTCAACACGTCGACCGGTAGCTTGTACCGGCGCTGGGGGTACATGTACGTGGTCCGGCCCACCGACTTGCCGTTGACATACAGCTCGTCAGCGTCGACGATCCGGCCCAGAAAAACCGTCGCGGGCTTGCCGACCATAGCTGCCGGAAGGTCGATTTCGCGCCGGTACCAGACAATGCCGTTGAGGTCTTTCACACCCTGATCTTCCCAGTAGCCCGGCACGTTGATCGGACGCCAGCCTTTAGGTACGTAAGCCGGGTCGTACCACTTTGTCGCGCCCGTCATACCCAGATCGATGGGCGGAGCGGGCCGGGGCATAGCCAATTGCCGGCGTGTCAGGCCGTTGACATAGCTGGTGTCTTTGTTTTTGGCTACCGTCGCTTCAAGTGCTGAAAAGCTGGTCAGTCCGCTTTCGCTAATCCAGGCTTCGATGGGCGTTCCGCCGACGCTGGCGTTGATGATGCCCATTGGTATGTTGTACTGCTGGTGAATTTTCTTCGCGAAGAAATAAGCCACCGCTGAAAACGGCCTGACGTCCTGGCCGACCGCTTTTTTCCACTGCCCATTGGGGACGTCGTTTTGCGGGCCTTGCAGGCTGGTGAGCGTTGGTACCCAGAACTGCCGGATTTGCGGATAGTTGGCCGTCGCGATTTCGTTGGCGTAGGTGACGTCGTGGATGTTCAATTGATGGACCATGTTGCTTTGCCCGCTGCAAAACCAGACGTCGCCAACCAGAATGTCTTTAAGGGTAAGCTGTGTAGTACCGGCGATGTCCATCGTGAACGGGCCACCGGCTTTCATCGACGGCAGTTTGACCTGCCATTTTCCGGTCGCGTCGGTCGTGGTTTTGTACGCTTTCCGGTTCAGTTGCACCGTAATTTTTTCGCCGGGAGCGGCCCAGCCCCAGATGATGAGGGGCGTGTCGCGCTGCAACACCATACCGTCGCTAATCAGACTGGGTAAGCGTAATTGGGCCCATGTTGTCAGGTCAACGAGTACGAGCAGACAAATCCAGACGAACTGTTTCATTGGAGGAGGAGTGCTGTAGGTAGGGAAATAAGGATTCCGTGGCGTTTTTTTATGGATTAGCCTCCTTCTGCGAGCTTATGGTTTCAACCTGTAACCAGGGTATAGGCGTCGGAAGGACAGAAAAACGCTAGAAACGGACGACGCCTTCGTAGGCTTTCTTTGGGGCGCCGTTCTGGTCAAATAGCAGCGGGTAATCTTTGCGACCCGGTACCGGGAAGTTGTCCAGCCACGAATAGCGGTCGGTGAGGTTCCAGAACGTTACGCCGGTAATCGTGTTGCGGTGTTTACGGAACACTTCGAATAGCATCTTATACTGAGCTGCCTGCTGGTCGTTCATGGCCGGTGTAAACTCACTTTTGTCGGTTGGCCGTCTCGCCCGCCGTTCGTGTTCCTTGGGGTATACCGACACGTCGACCTCCGTAAACTGCACTTTCAACCCCAGGCTGGCGAACTTCGTAATCGATTCCTCCAGCTCCTGCCGCGTGGGTTCGTAGATCGACCAGTGGGCCTGCAGGCCTACGCCGTTGACGGGTACGCCTTTAGCCTTCAGCTTCTTTAGCAACTGAAAAATGCGCTCCCGCTTGGATGAGTTTTCTGTGTTGTAATCATTGTAAAATAACTGCGCGTTGGGGTCGGCTTCGTGCGCGTACTGAAACGCTTTCTCGATGTAATCCTCGCCGATGATCTCCAGAAACTTCGTTTTCCGATAAATGGCGGTGCTCGTATCAGGAACGGCTTCGTTGACGACGTCCCAGGCGTAGATCGTGCCCTTGTAGCGGGTCATGACGTCGGTGATGTGCCGTTTCAGTCGGGCCAGCAGTACGTCGCGGCTTACGGTTTTGCCGGTCGAGTCGGTGAACAACCAGGCTGGTGTCTGATTATGCCAGCAAAGCGTGTGGCCCCGGAGTTTGATGCTGTTCTGTCGGGCAAAGTCGGCAATGGCATCGGCATCTTTCCAGTTGTATCGATTCTCTTCGGGATGAATAGGTCCCATCTTCATCGCGTTTTCAGGCGTCATGCTGTTGAACTGCGCCTTGATCAGCTCCGCATCCGGGCCGGGCTGCACCATGCGCGGGTTAACGGCAACGCCGATCGGGAAGTAGCCTTTATAATAATCCTTCAGCCCTTTCTTCGGTGCGAGGAATGCCACCGATAGGGCTATTACAAAGCAGGAAACCAGTTTTTTCATACGATTGAGTGGGGGGTAGACAGGATTAACAGGATTAGTCACCTGACGTTTTCTGTGATTGAATTGCTTATCACATCCAATAATGAATCCTGTTAATCCGGTAATCCTGTCCAAAAAAATTACCGATAAGCGTCGATTGTTTTGATCGTTCCATCGGGGTTGTAAGTCAGTTCGGTGACCTTCACGTTGCGCAGATGCGTTTTTCCCGACAGTTGGGTATCGTGGTAGAACAGATACCACTTACCGTCTTTTTCGATGATCGAATGGTGGTTTGTCCAGCCCAGCACCGGTTTCAGTAGCACACCTTTATAGGTGAACGGACCGTACGGGCTGTCGCCGATGGCGTAGCACAGGTTATGCGTGTCGCCGGTCGAGTACGACAGGTAGTATTTGCCCTTGTATTTGTGCAGCCAGGACCCCTCGAAAAAGCGTTTATCGTTGTCTTTTTCGCGGAAGAGCTTACCATTTTTGTCCAACAACTGAATGGCTTTTACCGGCTCGGCCAGCTCTTTCATGTCGTTGCTCAGCCGGGCTACGCGGGGCAGATACGCCACTTCATCGGGCTTCTTCAGCGCTCCTTTCGCGTCATACTGATTGTTGTCCCACCGCTGTAACTGACCGCCCCAGATCCCGCCAAAGTAGATGTACGCTTTACCATCGGTATCCTGAAAAACGCAGGGGTCGATACTGTAGGTGCCTTTCATCGGCTGCGGCTCCGCCTTGAATGGACCCACCGGGCTCTTGCTGGTCGCGACGCCAAGGCGGAATACGTCCTGCTTGTCTTTGACGGGGAAGTAGAGGTAATACGTCCCGTTTTTGTAAGCCGCATCGGGAGCCCAAAGCTGCCGCCCTGCCCAGGGAATGTCCTTGATGTCGAGCGCCACGCCATTGTCTTTCACGGGACCGCCGACTTTATCCATTGACAAAATATGATAATCGCGCATGGCAAAGTGGCCACCGTCGTCATCTTCTTTCACGTCTTTCGCGTCGATGTCGTGCGACGGATAGATGTAAATTTTGCCGTTGAAGACGTGGGCCGACGGGTCAGCAGTGTAGATGTGCGAGACCAGCGGTTGTGAAATAGGGGTTTTGCCGTTGTTGGTCTGGGCAAACGCCGACAGCGAAAGGCCGCTCAGCGCGGTCAGCGCCAGTGACATACGAATACGTTTCATGCGTGGGTTTTGACTGTGAATGAGTTGGTAAAAATGATTGATAATCTAGTGTATTTTTCGTCATCCCGACGCCAGGAGGGATCTTCGGTAGGGCGCAATTTGACTTGCTATTCCCGGAGACCCCTCCTGGCGTCGGGATGACAAAATAGTACTCTTGTTTTGCTGATAATCAGTGTTGTAACGGCATTGTCTAAAAACCAATCGAGTTGCCGCCGTCGACGGGGAGTGATGCGCCGGTAATATAGCGCGCGGCTTCTGACGCCAGAAAAACGGCCGCCCAGCCAATGTCCTCCGGCTGACCGAACGTACCCATGGGCGTCCGGCGCATGGCGCGGGCGAAGCGGTCGGGATCACCACCCATCGCCGTTTTGCTCATGGCTGTTTCGATGAAACCCGGCGCAATGGCATTCACCCGTACGCCTTTTCCCGACCACTCCGATGCCAGAATTTTGACCATCCCTTCCACCGCCGACTTCGACGCCCCATAGGCCGCAACCCGGTCGATACCATAATAAGCCGCCATCGACGAAATCATAATGACGACACCGCTATTTCGTTCGACCATACGGGTAGCGCAGGCGCGTGTCAGCGAAAAAACGGCGTTTAGGTTGGTGTGTACCACCCGGTCGAATTCTTCGTCGGTGACGTCCAGCGCAGGCTTTTTCATGTTGATGCCTGCGTTATTAACCAGAATATCGATGGGGCCATACTGACGTTCGATGGTGTCGACCAGTTGGTCCAGTTCGGCGCGCACCGTTACGTCGTTGACCCTATAATTCGCTTTAGGGCCAAGCGCGTCAACCGCGTCGATCAAGGGTTGTTCCCGGCGACCTGTCACGATGACGTCGGCCCCGGCCAGGGTCATGCACCGGGCTATGTCGAAGCCGATGCCGCTGCCCCCGCCGGTGATGAGCGCGCGCTTGCCTTCCAGCGAAAAAACGGATGGTGTGGGGGTCAGCAGTGTTGTATCGGCTGCTTGTTCGTTCGTAATCATCTAGCGTAATAAGTAAATGTCAACTGATTTTTTTACGTCGTCCAGCGTCTGTTCGGGTTGTTTGAAGGGCGCGGGTACGGGTTTTTTTGCAAATTCCTGAAGGTATAGCACCCAGGCGTCGCGCCACCAGATGGCTTCCCGGTGCTGCGTCGCCAGCCGCCCCGCTACGTCGGTATACAGTGTCGGGTCGATGGCGGGTTTCGCCCGTGTCCACTCCTGTTGCAGCCAGCGTACCGACTCGGCGCCGGTGTAAAAGCGCGTGCAGAGTTCATCCCATAGGGTGCGGCCCGTAGCGAGTTGTTTGGTCCAGGGAACATGGTGGAACCACAGCAGGTAGGGTAGGGGGCAATTGTCGGCGCTTTCCCACTGCCGACGGACTTCCGGACGATACTGTGCCAGCGCATTGCTGCCCGTCGCCGTCCGGTCGAAGCCCAGTCCAATGGAGTCGGCGCGGTGGTAATAGACGGCTGTCCAGTCGGGGCGCTGGCTCTGGTTCTGCCAGGGCTCGGGGGCGAAGTGAACGCCCGTCCAGGGGCGCGACAGGCCGAGGGGTGCGTTGTAATCCACGTAACTATCCCGCGACCGAAGCAGCATGGCCCGGATGTGCGAACGAGCCGTTGGCTGCCGGGTCAGCGTCATGTTTATCCATTCATCGGCAATAGCGGCCGAGGTCAGCGTATGGTCCCAGGCAATCCGACCGAACGCGTACCAGTTGGCCTGCGCCAGCGGGTGACCCGTCCAGTTGCGGTCGGAGCCCGTGTTGGCGACTCCCGCCATCAGCGTCTGTGAATAGCCGTGCAGGCTACCATCGACAACCTTTGCCACGGTCGATCCTTTGCCAGTCGCATAGGTATCCGAATCCAGACATTCCTTGAACAACGGCGCTTCGTAGACGACATGGGTGGCAAAGCCGAGGTACTCCTGCGTTAGCTGAAATTCGATGCCCAGTGGGGTTTTGGGCATGGCCCCGAGCAGGGGCGAAAAGGGCTCGCGGGGTTGAAAATCGATTGGCCCGTTCTTGACCTGCACAATCACCTTCGGGTCGAACTGCCCATCAAACGGAGTAAACTCGTCGTAGGCGGCTTTGAACCGATCGCCTGTCGGGTCTGCTTTGTAGACGAACGCCCGCCAGATCACCACACCGGGAAAAGGCTTCATCGCAGCTGCCAGCATGTTGGCTCCGTCGACGTGCGTACGACCGTAGTCCTGCGGGCCGGGTTCACCTTCCGAGTTGGCCTTCACCAGAAAACCGCCGAAGTCCGGAATGTACCGGTAAATCTCCGCTGTCTTGCCGGCCCACCATTTGCGCACCTGTGGGTCGAGGGGGTCGGATGTCTTGAGTCCGCCCAGCGTCTTGGGGGCCGCGAAATAGACCGACAGATACACCTTGATGCCATACGGCCGCATGATGTTGGCCAGGGCGGTTACTTTCTGTAGGTACTCGCCCGTCAGCAGCCGTGCGCTGGCGTTGACGTTGTTGACAACGGTACCGTTTATCCCCAGCGACGCGTTAGCGCGGGCGTAGTCTTTGTAGCGAGGATCGATGGTTTCGGGCAATTCGGACCATTTCCAGAGCGAACCACCCGCATAGCCCCGTTCGATCGTGCCGTTGGGGTTGTCCCAGTGATTCAGCATCCGCAGCTTTACTTTCGGACTACTCACCAGATTGATCGCGTCGAGAGGTTGGCCGGTCTGTAACTGGCGGAGTAACGCAAACGTACCATACAGCGCACCCACGTCGGTTTTACCCATCACCAGAATATTCCCCTGCCGTTTCACGATCCGGTAGCCTTCCTCGTTCAGTCCACTGGCATCAGCGCCGGAAACGCCCACGGTTAGTACGATGCCGCCCTGCCGGGTTCCGGCGCGGGCAAGGGTCGGCACGGTGGTTCCCAGCAACCCCTGTAGACCCAGCTGCAGCTCACTGGTCGCGGCCGTCAGAACGGGCGACGAACCACTGACCGCGATAAACTGGGCCGAACGGGCGTATCCCGACCGGACAGTCGCATCAGCCAGTCGGTCGTATTTGAGCCAGAGCCGGTACCCATCGTCGGCAAACGCAAGGTGGGTCAGGAGCAGCAGGCCAATCAGCAATAGTCGGTTCATGAATGGGTAGTACTAATGGTTTTAGATGGATTTTACTTGTTGATTTTTGTCATGTCGAGCGAAAGTAGTTTTGTCTGTCGGCGTACCGCCAGACGATCGCACTGACCGGTAACGTTGGTTGCGGGAATGGGTGTAAGGTTGTCAATACTATTCCCTCCCGCCAGTAACAGGAGGGAATAGTATTGACCTATGTGAATGAGCAAAGCCGGTTGCCTGCGTAATGGGCTTATTGATATGGTAACGACTGGTTCAGCCTGTTAACTGGTTTGAGTATGGCGAAGCGGGTAATAACTGCGGCAAGGAGGAGCGTTGTCACTATTCCTTATCAGAGTATTGTTTTACAAATATTTCCAGGAAATTTGGTATATGCAACCGATTGCAAAAACTTAGTAAAAGTAGTAATGCTGGTATTTATCAAATACGGCTTGACGTGTGGAAACAGCAGGTCGTCTAGCCGTATTCCGAAGCGTTATGGAGATGATAAGCCTGGAGATTGAAGGATCAAACCAGTCTCGGCTCGTAGGGGGCTACTATGTGAGTGCGGTTGAGCCTGAGTTTTTTTAAACGCGCGGATTAATCTATGAGTCTCACTCAACAACTTACCCATCGCTATTACCAATATTGACTTTAGTATGGGTAGTGATAGGGAATGTAAATCTGTTTTAACTTCTGAAGCCAAAGAACGCTATCGACAGCGGTGCTGTGGTTGTAAACGACTATCTGTTCGGTCAGTTAGAAATGCAATCGGTATCACATCTAATTACTTTTCATTTGCTGCCTAGCTACTATCCTAGATAGAATTTAGAAGTAATTCTAGTTAAATCACGATTAAAAACGTACACTAGTATTATGTACATAAGTATTATTTTTACTTTTCGGCCAGTAACGCACCTACTTACATAGTAGTTTGAACAAGTCTATCTGTAAGGCGGCTGCGGTAATGCTCACGTATCCTGTCAGTATGGCACCGTTGAGCCAAACACAATAAATGCAGTTACGTCACCTGTAGTAAACTATAGTGTGAAGGACGGTATGCTAGTTTTCAACGATTCAAAGTCCCTCCGGCAACAAATTGAGCAGTTTCAGTCTTATTCCGATAAGGAGCTTACAACGATAACTGGTTTGTTTACCGATCATTGGGAATGAAGGTCAAATTTCAAAACAAGCGCTGAAGGGGTGGCTGTTGGGCGGCAAATACGGATGCGCTGCACATGGATTATAGCGTGATATATGACGTTTCCAGAGTAACGGGATACAGCAATACGTTACGCTTCATCCGCCTAGCCAAGATTGCCAGGAATGCGGAAACATCACCACGACGATTGACGTCGATATTGCTGAGTCAGGATGGCGGGGAGATGGCCCATCAATTAGTCTTATTGATAGCCCTTTCGATTTCAAGTCGTTCATCACCAATAGTTCGTGTCTGTACGCAGGGAATTGTCATACCGACCAGTTGGAAGAAGATCAATAAGCTATGGAAGCGGTAGGCAAACAGCTGGTTTTCTTAGTAGTGGTACTATTAGTTGCGCTTAGTAGTCGAGGGCAGTCGGTTACTATCGGTATCGATGGACTCAATCGATTCGGTCACTTAAGAAACGTAGTGGACTTACAGGGACCGCTGCCTGTCATTAATCACACCCGTTATTACGACTACGGGATCTGGGCGAGTTATGAACAGGGTCGCAATGGGTTACGGATTGGTGTTCAAAGCTTTTCCTACGCGACGAATCTGATACTGAAAGGTGCTGGTTTCAACACGCCAGCAACACCGAATACGCTTGGCCTGTATTCGCTAGCCTACCAACGTAACATACTGTCACTAGCCCGTGGCCGACTAAATCTGTATGCAGTGGCGGGTATCAGTTACGGGCGGTATCACTACACCCTATTTACACACTCACCAGGCTCGATAACGGTGAACGGGGCGACCGTATTCGAGAACCAGACTCGCCCCTACAGCGAGTATGCGCGCGCTACGGTACTGATACCCTCGCTACGGCTGGAAGCTGCCTACTCGCTGGGAAAGCACTTCCGGGTGGCCGCATGGATCGGGTATGATTGTACCAATTATCTGGGTGCGTTCAAGCCGCTGGACGCTACTGCTTATAGTTACGTAACCAGTGCAGGAATGGGGTCAGGAACCTTATTCGCCAATGGCAGCGGATTTACCAATGGTCTTAGCCTGCGCTACACCTTCAGCGTTGGTTACCGTAATATGGCCTATTGAAGGGATACAAGGAAAGTTTGGTAAACTTGCTAAACAGGGGAACGCGTAAGTGTTTCCCTGTTTAGTTTGTACTAGTAGCCAAGGATCAGAAAAGGCAAGTGGAGCCACCGACTTAATTGTCTCCCGCCATCATAAGATTAAGAAACGGACATATCCTGATCTACCGAATACCTAACTGTCAGCTGTAGCTTACCACGGCTTACGTTTTTGGGGGAATAAATCAGGTCCACATCGTGGTCGTCGTAATCGAAACGCTGCTTCAGTAAATCGATTCTCCCCATGTTCGCCAGTATATTTTCTCGGGCTGATGGGCATTCCTGAGCGTCACGGTCGCCGAGTCATCGAGTGATCCGACAGCGTAGAGGAAAATGCTGGGCGACAGGTTTCCCTTCGTTTTAACGAGTCGAACGGTGGTATCCCTCACAACGTCACGGATTACTACTGCGTTGTCGCGCGGACCATCCGATTGACAAGAGCCACTGAACAAGGCACCAAGGATGGTTACTTTTTCATTTTTTGGCTTAGCTAGCGAAATACAATTGAGTTCAGCTTTGTGCCCAACCGCCCATATAGTGCATTATCTTCTTGTCAAAGGGGGCAACGATGGTACTGTACTACGGAAAAATGAACAACCCTGTTCTTCGTATGTAGAGACACAACTTGTAGCCTGTCCGTTACATAGAGATGAACGTGCTGAAACGGAATTATTTTGATCGAGCGCTTCTATTGATTAGTATTCCACAGGAATCACCGAACCTATATGTCTGGAAGCCGTTTGACTATCAAGCGCTTTCGACATGGATTAACCGGAACGACGCGGCTGAACGTGTCCGTTCTTAACCTTGGTATGACTAAAGAAGTAACGATTTACGACATCGCGAAACGATTGAATTATTCTCCGGCAACCGTCAGCCGGGCGCTCAACGATCATCCCGCTATTCGGAATGACACCAAAGAACTGATCAATACGACGGCTCAGCAGATGGGCTATCGCTACAATACGTTTGCCAGCAACCTACGCCGGCAGAAGACCTCGACACTGGGCATTATCGTACCCCGGCTCAACAGTAATTTCATGTCGCGCGTGCTGGCGGGTATGGAAAAGGCCGCCAACGATGCGTCCTACAACTTGATTATCACGCAGTCGCAGGAGTCGTCGGTGAAAGAGATTGCCAATGCCAAAACCCTGTTCAACAGCCGGGTCGATGGGCTGATGGTGTCCGTGGCCTACAATACCGAATCGAGCGAACACTTCGAAACGTTTATCCGGCGGGGGGTGCCAGTGCTGTTTTTCGACCGGGTCATTCCACATACGAAATGCGTAAGCGTATCGATCGACAACGAGTGGGCGGGCTACGAAGCAACTCGTCACCTGATCGAGCAGGGGTGTCGGCGGATCGCGCACATCACCGGAACCATGCGTCGGAACGTGTATAGCGACCGGCTGGCCGGGTATCAGCGGGCGTTGAGCGAAGCCGCTATTCCACTCGATGACAAGCTGGTTGTCGAGTCGGACCTGAGTTTCGAAGCAGGTGAGCAGGCGGCTCAGGCAATTCTGGCCATGCCTGATCGGCCCGACGGTATCTTCGTGGCCAACGATTTTTGCGCGGTCGGCTGCATGCTGGCGCTCATGCAGGCGGGTATCAGCATTCCCGGCGATATTGCTGTGATCGGTTTCAACGACGATCCAGTGGCGCGGGTGATCAATCCTACGCTGACAACTGTACATTATGCCGGCGAAAAAATGGGTGAGATTGCCGCCCGTACCCTGATCAACTTCCTGAACGGCCTACAGGATATCGAGGCCACTAACCGAATCATCCTGCGCTCCGAACTGATCGTTCGGGAATCATCCCAACGACTGTAAGCGCTACTAACCCTATACGAAGGTTCCAGGTCTGTGTCTTCACCGCGCCACGGTGGCAGACCTTTACGAAGGGTTGACCGTGTAGGTCTGTCACCGTGGCGCGGTGACGGCATAGCCTTATGGAACGTAATAATGTCAACAGCGACCTGCTGGCAGCTAGTGATCAACAAAAGTCACTGAAAGGCAGCAGGTCGTTTGCTTAGGCGCGGTTCTAATGCTACCTTTGCATCACACTGATCGACTAAGTATACTCTTCCTCGGTTGATCACTGCTCCTACAGTGCGCCTTACTCCCCCCTGATAGCGCCCCCTCCGACGCATACGACGTCATCTTTCAACGGTTTTCGCTGATCGAGACCGTTCGTCCTTTCCTTTCATTTTTTTGACGCTACCTGCGGTCGCAACACGATCGTAGCCGGGGTTATTTTATGCGCATGCTTACCAAGGAGTGGGGGGACGGTTCGCCGTCGCCAGCCACGATTGCTTTGTCGTTACTGGCACTGGCGCCAATTGTTGCCTATGCGTTGTTTGTGGGGTACTTACAGCGCGATCTGCCTATATATGACGACTACATTATTCAACTGGAGCTGGCCCAGCTGAAGGCGGCCTCGCAGCTGTCTGATAAGCTAAGTATCTTGTTCCGTCAGCTGAATGAGCACCGGCTGGCGTATACCCGCTTCTGGTTTTGGCTGGTACATCAACTCAACGGAACGATCTCATATTCAGCGTTGATCGTGATCGGTAACCTGCCGCTGCTGGGCATATGGGGGGTGTTTGGCGGACTGCTGTACCGACTCCGGGTGCCGCTCGTTGCCCTGGTACCGTTGAGCTGGCTGTTGTTTCAGTTCCAGTTCAACAGCAATTCGCTCTGGGCGATGGCATCGCTGCAAAACATCACCATCCACTTTCTATATCCGCTACTATTTGTCCTGCTGCTCAATCGGAATCGAACTGCCTGGATAGCGAGTTGGGTGGTAGCTATGTTGCTGTGCTACACCTCGGGCAACGGATTTCTGGCGCTGGTACTAGCTGGCGTATCGTTGGCGTACCAGCGTCGGTGGCAGGATATGGTTGGCTGGGCAATTCTGTCGGCCGGACTGGGGCTGCTTTATTTCTGGTCGTACCAGCGTCCGGCGAATTTCCCTACAGCCGATACCAGTACGCTGATTGACAAGGTACTGGCTACGCTGATTTTTCTCGGGATGCATTTGGAAGCTTATCCGCAGTCCGGGTCGTTTGGGGCGCACGTGATCAATGGGCTGATCATCTGCGGACCGGTGCTGCTACTGACGGGCTGGAGTTGCTGGCACCTGGCGATGCGCTGGCGATCACGGCAACCCCTGACTAGCCGGGATGGAGTGCTGCTCGTCGCTGTGCTGATAAGCGGATTCATCATTAGCTCGGCTGTGGCCGCCGTACAGAGCCGGATCAATTTTATGGGCTGGATTGGGCTGACGGAAAGCCGCTACCGCCTGTATTCAACTATGCTGGTGCTGACGGGCTACGTGCAACTGGTCGCCTTCGCCAGTCGGCGAGGGTGGTACGTTCACCGATTAGGCTGGGTGTCGGTGGGACTGAGTATGCTGGTCTGGGCCGGAATTTATAACCAGAAAATCAGCGAATCGTATCTGTTCCGCAGTCAGGCGCTGGCCTATTATCACAACTGGACACAACTTCAACCCGACACCACGAAGGCATTCATCGCTACGGTCTTCCGCCCGTCCGGACAGGACGCTGCTGCGCTTGAACGCATCCAGCAACGCGTATCGCTCGCAGCCCATACATACCCGCAGCATCCGCGTGTGATTCAGTCGCTTACCGAAGAGGACGACAGCTACGTCATTGCTAGTGCCAACGAGCCCAATAGTCAGTCGCCTAATGAGTGGAATATGCTGATCTTCTGGGCGTCAGATCATTTTCTACTCTTCCCGGTCATGCGTCAGCCTAACCGGAACTGGCGCTCGTTCTGGCTGACGCAAACCTGGTTCGGCAGTGGCTTTCAATCCCGAACGATTAAGTGGACACTGAAGAAAGTATCCTACCGACTTGGCTTTCTAAAAAGCCGCGCCGACTCGCTGACCGTCTATCGTACCGCCCATGTTGTTCGTCCCTAAGCCCGGGGCCGTCGTTTTCTATTTAACCGTTTGTCAATATGCTTTTCAACCTGAATTTATTCGACTTCAAACAACCAGTCAACTACCGGACCGAGGTATTATCGGGCCTGACGGTGGCGCTGGCGCTGATTCCCGAAGCTGTGGCCTTTGCCCTGATTGCGGGTCTGTCGCCCCTAACAGGCTTATATGCCGCTTTCTCTATTGGCCTGATTACATCCGTACTTGGCGGTCGGCCTGGGATGATCTCCGGTGCGACGGGTGCGGTGGCCGTCGTTATCGTCACGCTGGTGCAGAGCCACGGCGTCGAATACGTATTCGCGACGATCGTACTGGCTGGCGTGTTGCAGATACTGGCGGGCCTGCTGCGCCTGGGTAAGTTTATACGGCTGGTGCCGCACCCGGTCATGTTTGGCTTCGTCAACGGCTTGGCTATCATCATCTTTCTGTCACAGCTGAATCAGTTCAAAACGGTCGACGCATCGGGTACGCTACACTGGATGACGGGAACGCCCCTGGCAATTATGCTGGGACTGGTGCTGCTGACGATGGGCATCATCTGGGGATTGCCACAGCTGACAAAAGCCATCCCGGCGTCGCTGGTGGCGATTGTGGTGGTGTCGCTGCTCGTCGTTAGTCTGGGTGTTGACACGCGCACCGTCGGCGACATTGCGTCCATCAGTGGGGGCTTCCCGCCGTTTCATATTCCATCGGTACCGTTTACGCTGGACACCTTGGCCATTATTTTTCCGTATGCCAGTGTCGTTGCCGGTGTCGGGCTGATTGAAAGCCTGCTGACGCTGAACCTGGTCGATGAGTTAACCAACACGCGGGGTCGGGGCAACAAGGAATGTGTCGCGCAGGGACTGGCCAATGTTACTACGGGGCTGTTTTCCGGCATGGGTGGGTGCGCTATGATCGGGCAAAGCCTGATCAACGTATCGTCGGGGGCGCGGGCCCGGCTGTCGGGTATCGTAGCGTCGGTGATGTTGCTGGTGTTTATTATGTTCGGCGCCCCCATTGTCGAGAAGTTGCCCATGGCCGCACTGACGGGTGTGATGATTATGGTATCGATTGGCACCTTCGAGTGGGCGAGCCTGAAAACAATCGGAAAAATGCCCTGGTCGGATGTGCTGGTCATGGTGCTGGTGGCGGGTATTACCGTGCTGGTACACAACTTGGCACTGGCCGTACTGGTCGGCGTTATTGTGTCGGCGCTGGTCTATGCGTGGGAAAACGCTAAGCGGATTCGTGCCCGGAAATACGTTGACGAGGCTGGGGTGAAACACTACGAACTGTATGGCCCGTTGTTCTTCGGGTCGGTGATGGCATTCCGCGAGAAGTTCGACGTGGCTGGTGATCCGGCGGAGGTAGTGCTCGATTTTCGGCAGAGTCGGGTGGCCGACATGTCGGGTATCGAAGCCCTGAATAAGCTGACGGTCAGCTACGAACAGGCGGGTAAAACGGTGCGGCTGAAGCACCTGAGTGCCGACTGTCGGCGGCTTCTGGCTAATGCCTCGGGGATTATCGATGTCAACATAATGGACGATCCGGCGTACCGTGTGCTGGCCGACGACTAGCTGATCGGTGGTGGACCTACGTATAGTCATTCCATTTTGTAGGAATCTCAGTCCATTTCCTCGGTAAAGGGCAGGGCAAGCGTCCCCGTGCAGTATCTTCGGGGTACAAATTAGTAAATACCTGTCCGTATCTATGTCGGCTTCCAGCTTGCCTCTTCACAATGCCACCGATCTTGAGCAGCTTACGTTTGCCTTGGAAGCCGCTGGTATTGGTAGCTGGAATCTGGATGTCGTCAACCAGCAGGTTTGGCTGGACGAGCGCTGTAAAACGCTTTACGGCTTTGGGCGCGACGAGAACGTATCCTGGGATCGACTGCTGAACTGCGTACATCCGGACGACCGCGCTGGGGTTGATCTAGTCCGGCAACGGGCGCTGAACCCCCAGTCCGACGGCCGATACGATGTTCGGTTTCGGGCTATAGGTGGGAAAGACGGTCAGCTACGCTGGCTACGGTGTCGGGGGCAGGCTTATTTCGCACCAGATGGGGCGGCTTATCGGCTGGCTGGCGTGGTACAGGACGTATCCGGACAGATTGACCTGCTGGCAACGGAAGTAAGTCAGCGCCAACTACTGAATTCGCTCAACGAATCGCACGTGGGCTTTGCCGTTGTCGATGGGCCCGAACTGACCTATCGAACCGCCAACGCCTTTTATTGCCAGCTGGTCGATCGTACGCCCGAGCAACTGCTGGGTCGGCCGATGATGGCTGTTTTTCCGGAGTTGGTCGGGCAGGGGTTCGATGAGCGTATCTACAGTGTGCTGCACACGGGGGTGCCCCATCTGGCGCAGGCATTGCCCGCCCGGCTGCTGCGGCAGGGGCAGCTTCAAACGATCTATGTCGATGTAGCGTACCATGCCTGCTATGAAACGGGGCGCATTACGGGCGTGCTCATCATCGCCAACGACGTCACGCATCAGGTCAATGCCCGGCAGGTGATGGCCCAGAACGAAGCCTGGCTACGGACTGTCGTGGAAAATGCGCCCTTTCCGTTCGGCGTGTTTGTCGGTGAAGAACTGGAGATCAAGCTGGCCAACCAGGCGCTGATGGATGTCTGGAATAAAGCCGCTGACGTCGTCGGGAAACAGTACGGGCAGGTCGTTCCCGAACTCAATCAAACCGTCGGCGCCCGGCTACGGCAAGTCTATCAGACGGGTGAACCGTATAATGCGCTTAGTCAGGAGGTTAATGTACTGACCGATGGGCAGGTTCATACGTATTATTTCGATGTTAGTTTCAACCCCCTTCTGGATATAGACGGGCGGGTGTATGGAGTAACGAGCGCTAGTATCAACGTGACTGAATCGGTGAACAACCGACGGGCGCTGGAGCATAGTGAAGCGCGGCTGCGCTCGGTGATTGAAAACGCGCCGGCTGGTATTGGTTTGTTTGTGGGGCGGGACCTGGTCGTTGAGATGCCTAATCAGACCTTTATCGATATTGTGGGTAAAGGACCTGACATAGTGGGTAAGCCACTCCGGGAGGTGATGCCCGAATTGATCACTGAAAATCAGCCATTTCTGCGTATTCTGGACGATGTATACACGTCAGGGCAGATGTTTCAGAGCTACGGTTTGCCCGTGTCGATTGAGCAGAACGGAGTAATGTCCCATAACTATTACAACATTACTTATACGCCCCTACGCAATGAACGGGGCGAGGTGTATGCCATCCTGGATATAGCTTTTGACGTTACCGGCGAAGTCAACGCGCGGCAGCAGGCTGAAGACGCCCGGCAGAAACTACTACAGAGCGAGTCGCAGCAACGGTTCCTGCTAACGTTGACCGATCAACTGCGGCCCCTGACCGACGTATCGACCATGCAATACCAGGCGGCCAAACTGGTGGGCGCTCATTTGGGGGCCAGCCGGGTGGGTTTTGCTGAAGATCTAAACGATAGCGAGCACATTCGGGTGACTCAGGA
>JAKONH010000200.1 GCA_022702045.1 Spirosomataceae bacterium | reverse complement strand
TTCTTCCGGTTCTTCGTGGTGATGTACCGGGACATGCCGGGAACACCGCTGTCTTTCTGCTCGGTGCATTCCAGAATAACCTGGATTCTATTGGCGCCTTTTTTTGCCATTGTTGTGTCTGTTTTCTCGTAAGGAGCGCAAAGGTATAAATAAATTATCTAACTTCCCAATTAGGTTTTCTAATAAAACAAATGATTTGTAAGCGGTTAGGTCTGTCAACCCTTGAGTTCCTAATATGATAAATCAATTGCTGATTTAAATTTCCAACCACCGACCTTTGCGCTGTGACTACTGCTCGCACAATCCAATACGAATACGCTCCCGGCCACTTCCGGGCTTCAGAACCCAACCTGCATCAGGTCGATACACTTGATGAAGGTCAGATGATTCTGAGCATGGGACCACAGCACCCTTCGACGCATGGTGTACTGCGGCTAGAGGTGGTCACGGATGGCGAAATCATTGTAGACGTAGTGCCGCACGTCGGATACCTGCACCGCTGTTTCGAAAAACATGCGGAATCGTTACCATTCAATCAGGTAATTCCTTTTGTCGACCGGCTCGATTATTTGGCGGCTATGAATTGTGAGCATGCCTACGTGATGGGCGTGGAGCGGATGCTGGGCATTCAGAGCGATATCCCGAAACGAACCGAATACATCCGGGTGCTGGTGGCAGAACTAAACCGCATTGCCGCCCACTTTGTCGCCATTGGTACCTATGCCCTCGATATTGGGGCGTACACGCCGTTCCTGTGGCTCATGCGCGATCGAGAGCATATTCTACGGTTAATGGAATGGCTGAATGGAGCCCGAATGCTATATAACTACATCTGGATCGGTGGCTTGTTCTACGATCTGCCGGTTGGCTTTGAAGAACGCTGTCGCGAATTTGTCACCTATCTGCGGCCCAAGCTGACAGAGTTGCAGCAACTGGTTATTGAAAACGAAATTTTTGTAAAACGCACGGCTAATGTGGGCGTCTTGCCCCTGCCGGTAGCAATCAACTATGGATGTACGGGGCCGGTACTGCGGGGGTCCGGCCTACGTTACGACCTGCGCCGGGTCGATGGCTACTCCGTTTATCCCGAGCTGGAATTCGATATTCCGATTGGCAAGGGAACGATGGGTACCGTCGGTGATTGCTGGGATCGTAATCAGGTACGGGTGCAGGAATGCTACGAGTCGCTGCGGATCATCGAACAGTGTCTGGACCGGCTATTAGGCGACTACCGCCGGACGCGTGAGTATGACCCGCAGGCGGTCGTGCCCAAAAAAATCCGGCCGAAAGCAATGGATTTCTATGCACGGGCCGAAAGCGCCAAAGGGGAATTAGGCTTCTTTTTCCGTACCGATGGAAAATCAGACGTGCCGGTTCGCTGCCGGTGCCGTTCCTGCTGTTTTCACAATCTGTCGGTTATTGGCGAGATTAGTAAGGGGGCTATGCTGGCTGACCTGGTTGCCATTATCGGGTCGATCGACCTAGTTATGGGTGAGGTTGACCGGTAACAGCTACAATTTTTGAGCATTGTCTTTCAGCAGAATGCTGCATTGGACGGGCCTATGACGCCAATACCAGAATCTCATCGGTATTGCGGCCCAAGCCGTCGTAATCAAGGCCGTAACCTAATACGAACTTGTTGTCAATTTCGAACCCAACGTATTGTAGATCAACTACTTTTTTCAACGCTTTGGGCTTAAACAATAGAGTGGCAATGGCCAGTGATGCCGGGTTTTTGGCATTCAATTGTTCACAAACGTCGCAGATAGTTAAGCCAGTATCGACGATGTCTTCGATGACAATCAGATCGCGTCCTTCGATCGATTCCTTCAGGCCAAGAATTTCTTTCAACTGCCCTGTCGACCCGGTGCCGGTGTAGGAGGCCACCCGGATAAACGTTACCTCGCAGGAAATCGTCAGGCGTTTCATCAGATCGGCGGCAAACAGAAAGGCACCGTTCAGCACCACAACGATCAACGGAGTCTTACCGGCATACTGCTGATTGATCTGTTCGGCCAGTTCGGCAATACGTTGCTGAATCGTATCGGCAGCGATAAAAGGTATGAACGTTTTGTCGTTGATGGTCATAGAAAATAGGTGTCAGCGAACGTCAAAGATACGGTAGGGGGTCTGTAGCCGACAAAAAAATGCAAAAAATAGCCCCGAGCAAACGGACTCTTACTGGATTACGTTCATACGGATATGATACCTGCGATGACAAAACGATGGCTGTTGATGGTATGGTTTGTTGGGCTTGCCTGTGTGGCGCAGGCTCAGCTGTACGACCCGTCAGCGTTCGATAAAAAATATGAAGGTCTGTTGAAGCACCCCGGCGTTCAGATTGAGTCGGCGGAGGCAATCAATCAGATGTATAATTACAAGTTTTACGATGCTGACAAGGAGTTTCGCTGGCTGCGGCTACGTTATCCGAAGCATCCCATGCCATACTTCCTGCTGGGGCTAGCCGGGTGGTGGAAAATCGTGCCCAATGTGGACGTTACCGACTACGACGACAAATGCCTGATGTACATGGATTCGACTATTACGCTGGCCGAAAAACTGTACGACGATAGTGAGAACAAGCTGGAA
>JAKONH010000189.1 GCA_022702045.1 Spirosomataceae bacterium | reverse complement strand
CTTGGTGGAGCCGAACCGTTTGCGAGCCAGCCTGAAGATTACTACTCGCTTTAGGCTGCTTGACTGTTTTTAAATTCATCTAACACCTTTTTCAGCTCACCGAGTGGCTGCTTAAAGTGGTTGTCGTTCTCCCGCATGATCGCCCATCCACAAGCTAGCAGGGAGAGCAGGTAAGTGGTGGTGGCACCGGTCAGGTGTTGGCTTACGCCACCCGGTACGTAGAGCCGGAAAATTAAATACACCCCCAAGGCTGTAATGAGGGGAACAAGCCCGTATTCGTAGCTTCGTTTGAGCCGGTAAAAGCCCTTCAGGTTAGTGTACTGCTGCTGAATATGGGCCTGGATAGAAAGGCTATCTTTCTGCTGGCCAGGGCTTGCTCGGGCTATGCGCTTAAACTGTCGCATCAGCACCACCGTGAAAGGCAGGTATAGTAGTACCCCCAGTAAGCAAAGCCATTGCACGTCCGTAGTCCCCCAAAACCGAACTAGCACATGACTCAGCAGCCCGTATACGATAATTTGAAGGGTAAGCGAAGCCCAGAAATACTGGATCGCCCGATTGACCTGCCGGGCGCTTCTGGCTCGGGTGGTAGCCAGCAAATCGGCTTGATCATAATGGGGTGTCTGCAACGAAGTGGGTGGATTGCTTTGCCACCCTTTTTTCAGTTCATCTAATGTTGCCATGAGCGGGATTGATTAATAAGCTGCGGGTAAGCGGGACTCTAACTCCTTTTTAATACGGACCAGCCGAACACTTACGTTAGCTTTCGACAGACCGGTAATGGTAGCAATTTCCTGATAGCTCAGGTCATCTAAGTACAACAATACAATCGCTTTGTTGAGAGGGGACAGCCGAGCAATGGCGTTAAAGAGCGCCTCCATGGCCTCCTCCTGGTTGTCGGGTGGTGGATCAGGAATTTGTTCGTGAAGTGGAATGAGGGTTTGATGTTGTTGCCTGCGGACCACTCTGCGATAAGCCAGTGCTGTGTTCAGGCAAACACCATACATCCAGGTCGAAAACTTAGCCTGCCCCGTAAAGGTGGGATACGAGCGCCACAGTTGGTAAATCATCTCCTGCCGCAAATCTGCCCGCTCATCAGGATCTGACTCATAGGCCTGGCTAATTTTGTAGACAATACCCAGATGCTGATTGAGCAAGTCAAGAAAGGTTTTTCCCGTTGAGTTGGTCATAGCGCTGATTTTCTGATTACTCTTACTGAGTTAGTAGCCAGCCGGGCTAAAAAACTACAAGAGGATAAAAAAAATCGGCAATACGGCTCCTGTTCTCTTCTGATCTGGTAGGCGTATGCTACTGAAATAGGTCTACAAAGGGGAACAAAGTGGCTTATCCGTTGGCAATGGCACATTCCCAAATCGAACCCGCTTGTAAGGATACCATTTTAGCCGCTGACAACCAACTTGTCGGTGGGCCTGATTTGGGGTTTGGTAACCCAGCGACGCATGCGGACGCAGCGAATTGTAGGCCCGGATGGCCTGCCCAACAGTCGTCTCGGCTAGACTAAAATTAACAAAGTCGTGCAGTCGGAAGTCGTATTTTAATGTACGGAAAACTCGTTCGGTCAAGGCATTTTCATCGCTCCGGCGACCCGGTTGGTTCACCTGATTCGGTCATACTGATATGAATAGCCGCTTTTCGAAGCCGAGCTATGTAAGCCCCTGAACAACATTGAATACCCCGGTCCGAATGGTGGATGAGTGGTTTGTCGCTAGTTCCTCGTTCGGTCAATGCCATTTCTAGAGCGGCTAGTGGTCCTTTTGCTTCTAATGTTTTGTGCACTGACCAGCCGACAATTTTACGCGAGTAAGCGTCCAAAATAACAGATACGTAGGCAAAGCTACTGCCCGCTCGAACGTAGCTTAGATCACTTACCCATAACTGATTGGCCGCCGTTGGTTTGAGATCTTTAACCCGATTAGGATACGTCTTCAAGCCATGTTCAGAGTCAGTTGTTCGTACGTATGTGCGCTTCTTAACTATCAGTAGTCCGTTGATCTTTAGCAGGTTGTGTAACTTGTCGCGTCCTAACTTGATCTGATGATTAGTCAAGAACGCTTCCATCATCTCGTGAAGTTTAGTCGTGCCTAGCCCAGGTACCTGCCGCCGTAACCGCATCACTTCTGCCAGCACTAGGCTAGTCTGAAAACCCACTTTTTGCTGCCGCCGAGTAGCCGCATACCAGGCGTATCGAGTCAATCCAAACAGTGTACACAGCTGCTCCATGCCCACCAGGGGATAGCGACGAGTCAATTGGTCGACGGTTTGGTTCGGACCGCCGATGCGGCCAGACTTTTTTAGGATCTTGAACTGAAGTTGTTCTTCGGCAATTTGAATGGCCGTTTCGAAGGCTGCAGCTTTGAGTTTGAGGTGCTGATTTTTCGACTTCAGTGGCGCTCAGTCGGCGCTCAAGGGCTTTGATATAGGCCTCTTGATTATGCTTTTTCATACGCTTGAAGTACCGGTAAGGATACAGAAAAGGAGCTAGTCTGTGTTTGTAATACCGCAGCGGCGGACCGTCAGCGGTTGAGCTGGCGCAATTCCCGAAGCGAAATATGCAGGTATTGCTGAATGTCGACCGGTTGAGCAATTTCGGCTCGGTAGACCGATACGACGTGTCGCTTAAAATGGAGCGATTTTCTAGTTTTCTTATTTCGTTGTAATACGCTAATATACATTGGCTTACTGATTTAGTGTTGACTAAATTCAGTAGCATACGGTATGTTCATCACAGGGGTGTAAAACAGCATCGAGCACCTGACATGCTCTACTCAATAAGAATCCGACCCCAGTTGAATTGCCAACTAGGCTGAGCGAGTCGTGTCAATCAGTTTATAGTTGGACAAAACTGAAAGCCTGCTTTCCGATGAAGGCAGGCTTTTTGTGCAATCTGCCCTAGGAAGCATGCATGCCTACACAGCCCCTCATTGCCGAATCGATACGAAAGGCAGTTGAGGTAATAATTTGATAATGATAGACCTAGTGACGCCAGATGATGACCGGCGTCTTCAGGATAGTACGTCTCTACCAGCACTATGCTTGGTCATCTTATTGATGAGGTAATGAACCTACTATCGGGTAATAGTCGCTTCATACGTTACAGCCCTACTAGACAGTGGCTGTTCGTCCTGCTCACGGTTGTCTTTTTAGGAATCAGTTTGCTACTGGTCCTATTTGTGCCCTTATTTACAAACCAGTGAACGCAGCTGTGAGTGTCAACCTACTTTGGCCAGTAGCCAGCTGCTTATGGCTAATTTAGCGCTTGGGGATCTCTGCGGATGGGCTAAAGCCCAACACGACCGCCCCGTCATGCTTGGGTATCGTATCTTCAAGATTAATGGACAGGTTGCGAATACGGTTTTGCTGCTGAAGCTTCCCGAATACAAGCGACCCATTGCCGAGATTCAAATTGAATCGATCTCAGGTTCATCTACTTCTTACAGCGTGTCTTTCGAGCTGTTGCCAGCTAACGCCGACTACCCCCGTCCCAGCTATTACAGAACTACCCTGCCCTCTATAGAGCAGGCAATTTTATGGATTCAGGATGGCCAGCGGCATTAACGATCTGCTGCCCGTTTTGCTGATTAGATCAAACGAATTCTGCCATTGACTCCAGTATATAAGACAATAAGTACAGCCTGACCGGTACCACAGGTGAACAGATTACTAAATACCACCGCGGTCCAGCTGGTAAAGAAGAAGTAAGGACCGTTGGCTACTTGTGCCAGCTACTCCAACATTTGCTGGAGATAGGTGGTCTTCTGAGTCATCTTCTTGGTGTAGAACTGGGAGTCTCCAGCGTCTCGTGGCGTAGGTGCTGCTGCACGTGCTCCAGACTTACACCCGCTTCCAAGAGCAATTGCCACGCCGTATGCCGTAAACTATAGGCCGATATGCACTGTCGCTTCCGCCCTAACGGCGCCGTACTGCTTAATTAACTCTTAGCGTCCTGTTATAAAAGGCTCCTTTCCGAGACGAAGGGGTATTGACATTTTTGTAGCTGCTTAAATAATGGGGAAATAGTATGCACGACTGGACGTGGCTATAATAAAAGATAAAATTTATTGTATATTTAAGTAGACAATGATAGTACTTTTCTGTCATATCTGTTAAATAATTAAATTTTTCAACTTTGATATGCTGGTAAAAGGGCTAACAATCAGTCATTTATTTTTACTATGCTGGATATCTGTCCGAGTCTGCTTTGCTCAGCAACCTAAAGGTCCCGATAGACTCCGGCAAAACTTTATTACGCCCGCCAGTCAGTCGTCAAGACCCCGAGTGTGGTGGCACTGGATGAACGGCAATATCACCCCCGATGGCATCCGCAAGGACTTGTTGTGGATGCACCATTCGGGCATCGGCGGATTTCAAACGTTTGACGCGGCTCTGCTCACGCCCAAACTTGTCGAGAAGCGACTGGTTTATATGACCCCAGATTGGAAAGATGCTTTCCGGTTAGCCACGCGGTTGGCTGATTCGCTCAAACTGGAGATGGCGATTGCCGGCTCGCCGGGCTGGAGTGAATCGGGCGGTCCCTGGGTGCAGCCTAAAGATGGCATGAAGAAGTTAGTCTGGCAGCAGGTACGGGTGAAGGGAGGTGTTCCGTTCAAGGGTTCGTTACCCAAGCCTTTCACCACGACCGGGGCTTTTCAGAATATGCCCGTACAGGAATCAATCGGATTGTCGCCCAAAACGGCGGCTCCCCCGGAGTACTATGAAGATGTTGCCGTAGTCGCCTATCGTCTGCCTGCTACTGACCGTTCCCTTACCGACCTGAAGGCAACTGTCAGTTCAAGTGGGGGTGACTTTACGCTGGCCCAGCTCACCGATGGCGACCTGAGCAATGCCCGGCTTTTACCCCGTGACTCCGTCAACGGTTATGCCTGGATTCAATATGCGTTCCAGCAGCCGCAAACGTTCAAAGCCATTACGGTTGTTGGCGGGGGCATACGAGACCCATTTGGCATTAGGGCCACAGCCGAGAGCCGGGGGCTGGAGGTCAGCGACGACGGCATTCAGTTTCGTCGGATAGCCTCTATAGCGGCTGGTGGTGTGCCCCAGCAAACGATAGCCATTCCCGCCATAGCGGCTAAATACGTTCGGGTAACGTTCCAAAACCCGCTCCCCCCGAGTAGGGGCATTATGGGTGGAGGGCGACCACCTGCCGGGACGGATGTTGCTGAACTGGTGCTACACACCACTACGCGCATTAACCATGCTGAAGAGAAGGCGGGTTTTGCGGCTACCTACGACCTGGAAAAGTTTACGACACCAACCACTGATGATGCCGTTGCTTTCAGCGACGTGGTGGACCTTACAGGTAAGTTGTCTGCCGATGGCACATTAACCTGGACAGCACCGGCCGGTGAGTGGAACATACTCCGATTTGGCTATTCGCTAACCGGTAAGCAAAATCACCCGGCTTCGCCCGAAGCAACCGGCCTGGAAGTGGACAAATTAGATGCACGGGCGGTAAAGGATTATTTCACGACGTATCTTAATCAATACAAGGATGCAACCGGCGGTCTGATGGGTAGCCGGGGACTACAGTACATGGTTACCGACAGTTACGAATCCGGGCAGGAAACCTGGACCCCCGCTATGGCCAGCGAATTCCAGAAGCGCCGGGGCTATAACCTGCTTCCCTGGATGCCCGTGTTGACCGGTCAGGTCGTCAAAAGTGTGGAAGCCAGCGAACAGTTTCTATGGGACTGGCGTAAAACGATTGCCGAACTCATTACCGATAATCACTACAATCAGCTGACCACCCTGCTGGACCAGTACGGCATGAAGCGCTACACGGAGTCGCACGAAAATGGTCGGGTTTATATCGTTGATGGAATGGATGTCAAGCGGAATGCAGCCGTACCCATGTCTGCCATGTGGGTACAGACCGCTATGGCCGCTGGTTCTACCCCGACGATGGCCGAAGCTGACATTCGGGAATCGGCCTCCGTAGCCCACATTTATGGCCAGAACTTTGTGGCCGCTGAGTCGATGACGACGGTAGGGATGAGCGAGAACGCCTGGTCGTATCATCCCGCAAATCTTAAGCCTACAGCCGATCTAGAAATGGCAAACGGTGTCAATCGGTTTGTGATTCATACGTCGGTGCACCAGCCACTGGATAAACTTCCAGGGCTTGGTCTGGGGCCCATTGGCCAATGGTTTAATCGGCTGGATACATGGTCCGGGCAGGCCAAAGCCTGGACCGATTATCTGGCCCGCAATTCCTTTTTGCTTCAGCAAGGTAAGTTCATGGCTGACGTAGTCTATTACTATGGTGAGGACAACAACATTACGGGTTTGTTCGGGGCCAAACTGCCCGACGTACCAAGCGGCTACGCCTATGATTTTATTAATCCGCACGCGTTGCTGAATCTGCTGTCGGTTAAAAACGGGCAGTTGGTAACGCCTTCGGGTATGACCTACCGGATGCTGCATCTAGATGACAATGCCCGGCGCATGTCCTTACCGGTCCTGCGCAAGATTGCTCAGTTAGTGCGTAATGGGGCTGTTATCAGTGGCATAAAGCCCGAACTAACGGCGAGTCTGACTGATAACCCGCAGGAGTTTAAGCGACTGGTAAACGAGGTCTGGGGGGTGCGCCGGGCGAATGTGCATACCGGCAAAACGGTTGAGCAGGTCCTGACGACACTAGCCATTCAGCCGGATTTTTCCTACAATTCATCCGTAGCGGACCTCGACGTGCGGTATGTCCATCGCCGAACCGCCGAGGCAGATCTGTACTGGGTTAATAGCCGTAGCGAAAAGGCTCAGACAGTCGATGCCCGTTTTCGGGTGATTGGGAAAATACCGCAGTTATGGCATCCCGAAACGGGTCAGACAGAACCGGTCTCCTATACAATCAGTGGCGGACGGACAACGGTTTCCCTGCCGCTCAGCCCCCAGGATGCGGTCTTCGTTGTGTTTGAAGCACCCGCTACCCAGACCATGGCTACGCTGCCGGGAAAAACCCCGAACGAACTCGCCACGGTGGCCGGCCCCTGGCAGGTCACTTTCCAATCCAACCGGGGGGCACCCGCTACGGCTACCTTCGACCGGCTCGCTTCCTACACCGAAAACCCGGATGCTGGCATCAAATACTTTTCAGGGACGGCCACCTACACCCAGACAGTAAACGTACCCGGCAACGCACTCGGCAAAGGCGAAAAAATCTGGCTTGATTTAGGTGAAGTTGGTAATCTGGCCGAGGTGCTGGTAAATGGTCAGTCAACGGGTGTAGTCTGGAAGGCACCGTTCCGAGTCGATATTACGAAGGCAGTGAAGCCGGGGGCTAACACCCTTGCCATTAACGTTACCAATGTGTGGGTTAATCGCCTGATTGGCGATAAGCAGCCGGGAGTTTCCACAACATACACCACCACAACTTTCCCCTACTACAAAGCCACATCAACCCTGCAACCAGCCGGTTTACTTGGACCAGTCAGACTACTAGCTGGGCAGTAGCGGGATGAATAAACGTGCAGTCAGTAAAGCCAATGAAATTAGCAACTTTCTATTTCTTAACCAGCATGTTAGCCATAGGGCCGCTCATGAGTCAGGCTCAGGTATCACCACCATTGTCTGCCACCGGCTTTACGACTAAAGATACCTTATTTAAAGCGCCGTATGTGGACAAAGATGAATGGCGTGATAAACCGGTGCGGCACCGCTATGTACACGGTGGGTCCCAAGATATTGAAACGCGATTTTTGTACTACTTACCTTCCAAAGAACACTACCAGGGTCGTTTCTTTCAGTACATTGAGCCCATGCCCTTCGGAAGCCACAGTTTAGCAGAAAATTAACCGCGTACCAGGGCTTTTTCACATTGATAATGGTCACGACCTGGCTTTTGATCGGGGCAGATGTGGGTTGAAAGCTTGTTGTCTGAAGGAAGTGGATCACAGCGGTCAATAAAGCGGCTGTCAACATCAGGAAGTGGCGAATGCTGTTGCGCAACTTTGGCTGAGTATAGAATAGTTAAATAGGTTAAGTTTTTCTATGTTTAACCATGCAAGGCAGAAAACGTGACCCTGAGAGACTACTCTCCAAATAGCCCATGCACGTTTGATGGCAGCCGTCGTTTGGCGGTTGGGAAAGAATTGCTTCACTAATTCCGATCCTGAACACAGACAACTCGGGACCATCGTCCTGTTGGTGATTGTGCCCTGGATTGGCTTCACCGTTTTACCGATATGTATGGTGCTCCCCAAATCTTGGACAGGTTTTGGGGAGCACCATAGACTTTGTTACCCATACCGGGCAGGCCCATTTGTAATGAGTTCAATCGTCAAATTCCAATTTCTGCTGATAAGCAGCTATGAACCATACCGGCGGCATAACTTTTAGCTGGCGAATAAGCCGGTAACCTAGACCAATTTATTACCTTAAACTACCGTACCCGCATGCCTGCGGCCTGGTCCCAATGCAGCGGCTTGGCTTGTCGAGGTAATGGGGACTCTTTAGTGACATCGATACTTGTTCCATAAGGCCAGTCAGCAGGACAAATAGCCACAAACCGGGCATAACCACCTGTACCACCCCCGAACTTAGGGTAGCCGATGGCCACCAGTGCCCCTGTCGGGGGGACTTGGTCCAGATTGCATACGCCCTCGGCCTGGGTATAGCCCTGGCGTAACAGCCAAGTTTCACCGACTCGCTCAGTAGTCGTGTCAGTCTCTAAGGGTTCATGACCATGAAAGAGAATACGCCGTTGGCCGTGTAGCCATTGCAGCGCCTTTAGGCTGACCCCCGCAAAGACTGGCCCTTGGGCTAACCTTGGATCAGCCCAACGTTTAGACCAGTCCGAACGAACGAATACGACACTACCTTCTGGGATGAATCCATGCTGTTTCTCCCAAGCCTGGATGTCGGTTACCTGTAGATGATAACCCGGCTGGCGCTGGAGTTGCTCAACGATGGAAATAACCACCAGTGGGCGCAGGGTAAACGTAGGCGGCAACTCATCGATGGCCGGGTAATCGGGCGTCCAGTGGGCGGGTGGGTCCAGTTGCGTGCCCAATTGATCGGTAGTCAGGGTGTAGCTGGTGATACCGACCCCTTCAGTCGGATAATCGAAGGGCTGTTGCGTAAAGGGGTTGGGGGTACGGGCGAAGCGGACGGGCTCAAAGGCCTTTCCACGGGGCATGTTGGGGGTAATAGTATGCGTTAAGTCAACATATTTGGCCTGTCGAAGCCCCTGACTGTAGAGTGGCCAAAGTCCTGGCTGCTGGGTTGTCGAAGAGTGGCAGCCACTAAGCAGACCAATCATGAGCAGTAGCAACCCTACCAGATAGATGGTTCTCAATAAAGGCAGCAAACAGATGTACTTATTCATAAGCAGATAAGCTCTAAAGAATCCAACTCCCTCGGCCTGTGAAGATAACGAACCAATCACCGACGGTTTACTTCTAACTGCAGGCTGAGTTGAAAAAGGTTGATGTAGCCGAGCCGAGTAGGTCGGCGGCTGATGCGGTGTAAGTAAAATATCGGGTAGTGGCTGAATAACGTTGAAATGCCTGCTGGTCTATGAGCATTTTCACACTCAATTGCTAAAGTCCAGCAAATCGTATACTTTTTGGTATTGATTCTATTGCAGGTTTCAGGGTCAGTTTTTGCAGCAACACCACGAGTTGATGTAGACGGCGTGTGGTATAATAATGGTCAGACAGCACTCATCGATTGTAGTAAGTCGTATGTTTACGTGTTTGTGGATGCATACCAAGATCAAGATCCAGGTGGCACAATTTCAACCGCGCAGCTCAGAACCCAAACTTCGTCGAATTTTACTACCAACTATACCTAGTCCCCCGTAGAACAAAAACTCAACCTTGATCCTAATCGACAGGATAGATTTCTAAAGGCAATTTTGTCTGATTTCAATAATGGCAACTACACCCTTATTTATATAACTCAAAAGCCACCTGTTCATTCCCTCGGTGCAATACCAACGCTTTGTTCAAGCGGTAATACAGGAAGTTTATCTGCTCAAATTAGTTACCCGCTTCAACCCGCCAATCTCGTGTCGCAAACTAATGGAGGCATTACAATCAATGGAAATAGTAGTTATATGTTAAGTAATACGACCAGTGGTAGTGCTCCATTGCAGTTTAATTCAAGTGGTACCGTTACTGTGTATGCCACTATCCCTGGATGCAACTGGACCTGCTACATTTAACTGGACATTAAGTTAAGTGCGATCTAACTTAGTGAGACGTGAAAACAAGCAGAAGACAGTACGACGAGGAGTTTAAACGGATGGCGGTAGAACTTTCTCTCGCCAAAGATTCACTCAAAACTACCGCTCAAGAACTCGGTATTACCCCACAGATTCTGACCAGATGGCGCACAGAACGCTTGTCTACCCAAAAAGCTAACAGCGGTGGGCAGGTAGGGGTCAGCCAAGAGCAGCAGGAAATTCTGCAGTTGAAAAAAGAACTGAAACAAGCTGGATTAGAGCGGGATATATCCCGGCGGTCAGCACGCGGTGCCCGGCATCTTCTCCAGGAACGACGGGACATTTTTCAATTCATGAAAGCGCATCAGGCTGTTTTCCCCGTTCAGACGATGTGTAAAGTCTTGCCTGTAAGCCGCAGTGGATATTACTATTGGTTAAGGCAACAACCGACCAAAAGAGCGAAGGAGAATGTAACGATCCTTAAGCTGATAAATGCTTCATTTGCAAGCAGTAAAGGGCGATACGGTAGTCCCAAAATCACCCAAGATCTGGCGGCTCAGCGAGTAAACGTATCGCGGCCCCGCGTCGCCCGGCTAATGAAGAAGGCTAATCTGAAAAGTGTCGTTCAGAAGAAATACGTAGTCACAACCACTGATTCTAAGCATGACTATCCGGTAGCAGAGAATCATCTGAATCGTCAGTTCAACCCCGTAAAACCGGGGCAAGCCTGGGTGTCTGATCTGACGGCACGGGCCGCCCCGCTATATTTGCACTGATGAGGGCTGGTTGTACTTGACGATTGTGATGAATCTGTATGATCGGCGGATCATTGGCTGGTCATTGAGTGCATCAATGAAGGCGGCAGAGACGACCATTCCAGCCTGGCAGATGGCCCTTAAAAACCGACCTATAAACGGTAGACTCATTTTTCATTCCGACCGGGGAGTTCAGTACGCCTGTCATGCTTTCACGAAGCTGTTAAAAAAATATCCGTCGGTTCTGCAAAGCATGGGCGGAAAAGGAAATTGCTGGGACAATGCCGTGGCGGAAAGCTTTCGCTTCGGCCATCCGATTCAAAATGCTGAAGTCAGAGATGGTCTATCAGCAGACTTTTCGAAGTAGATCAATAGCTAAGCAGGCAGTCTTTGAATACGTGGCGATTTGGCGGCCGCCGCTGCGGTACAATCGGCAACGAAGACATTCATCACTGGGTTATCTTTCCCCTTTTGAATACTATAGTAGGCACCTCCAATATGTTGCTCAGGGATTTGTCCAATATTGTGTTGCAAGTCCAATAGGAGCGATGTAAACAATGGAAGAACACGAGCTTAGGTTATTAGTTGACCCGGGCTGCTCGAGTTGAGGGGTGGCCTTTTTACGTATAACTGCTTAGGTAATTTACTAGATGCTGTATGTATATACACCTATTTTTATCACAGTATACTTTACCTTTACGCCACTAAACACGCTCTCGGGTGTGGATGGTGTGGATAGAAACGGAAAGCCTGGCGTCTTTGGTGCCAGTTCTTTTTAAAGTCAGCGCCCCTGTTCAATGAGCAGGGGATTTTTTATGTTCTACTTGCAAGGTAAATAATATAGAATTAATACTATGCTTATGTATACTTATGATAGGTAAGATTATGGTTTTAGTGTACAAAGTATGGGGAGCTTGTCGCTGTTGGCGGTAACTTTTTTCCAAAAACGTTTCAATAAACGTTACGGACTGCTACATCTATTATTCCTGCTTACGGCGTATATAGTCCCGCAGCCGCGCTGCAATACCAAACTTCTTTTCATGAAAGAGCCCCGACCAATACTGGTCGGGGCTCAATAGTTTAGTCAAGTAAACCATAGCTATAGTCATCATGACATTCGTCCACTAAAGGTGCCAGATGAATAGGGGATTTGACGAACAGCGTCCTTAGTAAGTCGATCAGTACGTACATTATGAGTTAGGTATACTAATGAGACGTAGCGCCCGACGCTGGTCACACTATGTCGGTAGTCATCGAACCAACTATACGAGTAGACTCGTACCTCTGGCACCTGACTTATGGCAACGAGAAATGTTGCAAGCTCACTCAGCAGTATAAGTAACACGACAATACTGGCCCCAGATTTAGTCGGTCGGCTGGTCTGTCTGCTGCTGATTGGCTGAGTCAAGGGTGTCTTTGAGGGCCTCCTCCCCATAGGCACGCTCCAAATTGCCTAACTCCTTATCCGAACGTGCGTCCGTATCGTCCGGGTTGCGGATAGTGCCTGGGTCTAAGTCGTGTTTCTTCTCCAGGTTACCGACCTGGATGTCTGATCGGTCTTTACGGGTCTTGTTCATGGTCAATCAGGTTAGCTTCTTAAGAGTAGACCCGTTGATGCATCGCTTTGTTTAGCCGCTACGAATTTCGGTCGTTGGACCAAGTATGTTGATATCGAGTCATTAAAGCCCCAGTTTGCCTGACGCGTTATGCTTGCGAATGCTACGCCGTCGATCATAGCATTGGATTATGACGGCATCACCGCCAGATCATCCGCCCCGTTGGCTACGGTGACGAAACTGGCCCGCAGCGAGTGCGCGGTAAAGGACTCCCCCAAGTGCTGCTGAACTAACACGTTGACCCACTCAGCGAACTGTCGCTCCTGATTTACTCGTTCCCATTCCGAGTCCTGACAAACAAATATCCATGCTCGCGGTCAACTACGGCGAGCCACTGTGGTAAGGCTTCGATGAGCCACTACTCAGATTCGCTGGCGTAGGCCACGGCCTTTTCTTCGACCTCTCCAAACTGATTGGTTTTGGAGCGGTCCAGCCGGATGATCATCCCAGCTTCATCAATGAGCCTATTAGTGACGTCGATGCTGGCCAATTCACTCCGCAGAAAAGCCCCCGTGAAGCCCATCAACAGAATGGCCTGGTTGCGTAACACCCGTCGGCGTGGGTGCCAGGCTATCAATGGCCTGGCGGAGCTGTTTAATGGAAAGTCTGGGGCCTGCTTCTGGCGTACCGTCTTCTTGAGCTTGAAGCCTTCGATGAAGACTTTGAACTGCTCGTTGGTAGTTGGCGAAGTAAACTCCTGCTGGCGGTGCAGTTTGGCCAGGCTAGCCAGATGGCGTTGAACCGTAAAGAAGGACCGGGTACGTCCCTGGAAGGTGATGTACTCTACCAGCGCCACCGCTGACAACGGTGTTGGCTCATAGCCGTTCTGCTCACATCAATTGGCATACTAGCGGATGTCAATGGCAAAAGCCCGTTGCGAATTGGCCAAGCCCTGCAAGCCGGATCGTAGATACAGATACTCTCGGGCTTTCCCGCGCAGTTGCTTGTCGATGCGTAACGACAGGCGCTACTGTTGAGCTAGAAAAATGGTGACAGCGTTGGGATCGGTGGTGGATTGATTCATGGGAAAGGGAACGAGTACCAGACACGGACCAAAAGCGTCAAACCTTACTCGTTTTGATAAAGACAGGGTTACTAGTAATAACCAGGATTATCACCAGTAACGAAACGTATAGTTATGTGTTGATGCAATTTCTTTATCTAGTATCTAATAAAGGCTTGATGGTTGTACGATCAATTGGAGTGATACTAGAAAAGAACGAACTCTTGTATCCCCGTTCTAAATAAGCATCAACGAAGAGATGATTGGAAATTCGGCGAATTAGCTCGTTCTTGGCCTGGTAATTAAAACAAGCAATGGCAACAGGAACGGTTAAATTTTTCAATGATACCAAAGGCTTCGGCTTTATCACGCCCGATGATGGCAGCGAGGACGTATTCATGCATGTTACGGGTCTGCAAGATGAAGTCCGGGAAAAAGACAAAGTTGACTATACCGTCGAACGAGGCAAGAAGGGCCTAAACGCGGTCAATGTCAGACTACTCTAGAAGGTACTCATACACAATGACTAGAAACATGCCGAGGAGGCATGTTTTTTTTATGGTTCCCTAAATCATTCGATGCATTAATGATTTTGACAGCTCATGAGATGTACGTAACGGAAAGGTAGAACTCACCGATTGGGTTTATTCAAAAGATAGAAGGCGTAACATTGCTGAGTGTGACCCCTGAGTAAATTGCGTTTTTTAATACCTTACCTCAAGTCAGTAATGCCAGTCAGGCTTCCGTGAAACCCCATTGAGCAAGCAATAAACTGGGTGTATAGCCAGTGGGGTATAAGTGGTTACGTAGTCGTAAAATCAACTACCTAACCGGCTATACCGCATTAGTTTTCTATAATTCGACAAGTTTAACCGTATCAGTAGTCCAAACGCTACAGCAATTTATACGGCGTTAGTAGAAGATCCCGCAGCCGTTTACCCGTTGCGTCGAACACGGCGTTAGCGATAGCGGCTTTCACACCGGTACTACCGATCTCCCCAATACTGCGGGCGCCAATAGGTGAAATAGGGGAGTCTGGCTTCCCAATAAACTGAACATCAATAGGTAGTACGTTCAGATTGACGGGTACGTGGTAATCGGCCAGGGTTCGCACAACCGGGCTGCCCCTGCGTTTATTGTATCCGAAGCTTCCATCAGCGCAGCACCAATGTCGAATATGACACCACCAATTACTTGAGAAGGCACCGTTTTACGGTTTTGTCAGTAGCAGTGTAGTTTAACCGGGTGATATCAGCCAACGCTGAAGGATGAATGACGTTTTCTTACATTGAATCTATAATGCTCCTTACCGTACGACGGTTATAAACACTGCTTTAGGCAAACGACGAATTATCTGGTCTGTCTCTATCCATACGTTTCTACCAAACTACTGTAGAATCTACTCTTTGACCACCTTTCGGGTAATTATCTGCGTACCGACGGTAACCGAAAGCAGGTAGGTACCCGTTGGGGCAGTAATTGGGATGGTCGTCGTTAGTGTATTTGTTGGGCTGAACTGTTGCTGGTAGAGAGTCAGACCCTGCACGTCGCGCAGGACTACGCTGATTGGGTTTACCTGGGTGGTAGTCAGTTTTAGCTGAACGTTATCTTTGGTCGGGTTGGGAAAAAGGGATAATTGACCACCAGCAAAGGTTTCCGTTTCGGTCAGGATAAGTACCGTCACCGTGCTCTGTCCCGCCACTGTGCCCGTGCCGCAGCCGTTGCGTAGCGATGAAATTGAGTAGGTCGTGGTACGAGCGGGGGCCACTGTCAACATAATGGGTGAATTGGTGGCTGAAAAGGCCGTGCCGTCGGAGAGAGTTCCCTGCCAGGGGGCATCGCCGGTAAAGGTTAGCGTTAAGGAAGCCGGTATACCCTGTACCACCGTGCTCGACCCCGCTAGGGTAGCCGTTGGTGCCGAGCGAATGGTGATCGCGTCGCTGGCGATCAGCTCCGCGTAAGTAATGCCCCGTGCTCGTACACGCAGCCGGTAGCCGCTGCCCGTTATGTCGGCTGGTAGGCTTGCCTGCAACGAGTTGATCGCTCCACTACCAACGATCCGCTCCGTCGCGAAACTGCCGGATGCATCGGACAAGAGGACGTCATATTTCCAGCCCGCTGCTTTGGTTGTGTTTTCGGGTGAGGCCGTAACCGAAACTGTGCTACCCGCGCAGGCCGTCGTTGCGGTATGGGTCGTCAGGCGGGGCTGCGCGGAGATCGTCAAGTTGAACTTGTCGATGAGACATTGTTTATCATCGGTAACGTCGACGGTGTAGCTGCCAGCTCGGTTGGCTGGGTAGCGAATGGCGCGGCTGGTTGCACCAGTAGGCCAGCGATATAGGTTATCGGCTGCGTTAGGAGTGGAAGCTGCTGGCGAATCCACGCTGGGCCATGACGCCTGCAAAGCCAGTGTATCTGCATATTCGGCGGTCAGCGAGGTCGTCTTATTCGTATTCTTGATGATTGTGAACCGGTCGGGCGATGTGCCGTCTGACAGAATAAGTTGTGCATCAAGCCGGTTGTCGTTCACGTCGAGTAGCATCGACCCACCTACATACGTGTTGGCGTAGACCGTAGCCGGATGCGGAAAGCCGGGCGATTGGCCACCTAGCGCGCCCCCAGATCCGGCGACCACATAGACCGTCCCCTGTCCTTTCATCAGAATTGGGCAGGAGTTTGCCGAGCCATCGTAGCGGCCGGTGGTGGTTTCGGCTCTGTTGACATCGGCTTTGTAGGTGTCGGCAAAGCCCGTCATGTTTTTTAGCCGGTAATAGCGCTCGTAGCCGTGGCTGTGGCCGTTCATTACCAAATCGACACCATAGCGTTCGAGAATGGGTGTCAAGTTTCGGCGAATCATCGCCATCTGGTCTTCTGTGTCGGAATCATGCCCTCCTTTGCTGTAGGGGGGATGGTGGAAAATGACGATGGTCCATGGCAGTTTGTTAGCGGCCAGATCACGTTTGAGCCACTGAACCTGCCTGCCGGTCGTATCGTAGAGCCGGTAAATACCTTCTTCCTGCGCCTGCGAATCCAGCGAAATCAGGTGAACGTTACCGTAGTTAGCCGAGAAATAGGACTTCGATCCCGACGGTACGCCCCCTGCTTCTCCCTGCGTCGGGAACGAAAATAGCTTGTAATACGCAATGTCGAAATTGGTGCGACTGTCGGCGTAGTCGTGGTTACCGGGTGTTGGGAAGATAGGGATATTGCGCAGTGAAGGGCCGTACAGGTCAAAGACGTACCGCTGATACTGATCGTCCGTACCACAGCAGTATGCGTTATCGCCAAGCCAGAGCCACAGATCTGGAGTACGGTTGGTTGTTGCATTGCGCAGCGCCTGATAAACCTGTTTCTGGTTATCACTGCCGATACCGAAGTCGCCCAACGCCCAGATGCGAAACGGGCGCGTACTGCCGGTAGCTGGAGCCGTTGGGATGTAATAATCATTACCTGATGCCAGTTTGGTATCATCGAAACCGATCGCGTAGGCGTAGCGGGTGGCGGGTTGCAACCCGCTGACGGTAATGACGTGCTCCTGCGTCGCCTGTGTTTCCCGTTGTTCGTTGC
>JAKONH010000173.1 GCA_022702045.1 Spirosomataceae bacterium | reverse complement strand
TAAAAGTGTATTGCTCTACCAGCTGAGCTACCAGATCAGAAGGTCGGCGACTTATATGATGAAAGGCGTCTCCCTGATTGTGGTGCAAAAGTATGCCCTTATTTGGTCCAATGCAAGCCTTTGCTCTTAAAATAAGTCTATTTTTTTGGTTGCTGACCGCGTCAGCAACCTGGGCCGCCGACCGGGCCGACACCTTACGCCGAGCCGACTCGCTCTTTGCCGCTGACGCTCAGCCGGATGCGGCCCGCCTGTACGAAGCGGTGCTGTCGCGGGGCTTTATGCCGACGGATGCGATGTTGCTAAAATTAGCCAGTGCCTACGAGCGGCAAAACGACATTCCACACGTATTGTACTACCTGCAGGTCTATTTCGAGCGCCATCCCAGTGATGCCGTACTGCGCCGAATGAACGATATCGCCCGAACAAATAACCTGAGCGGCTACGCAACCGACGACCTCAATTACTTCTATTTGTTCTACAAACGATTCGGCGTCTATTTTCAGCTATTCCTGCTGGTGCTGGCAATCTATGCTTTCGGCGTACTACTCACAAAAGCGCTGCGTCAGCAACCCATTCCCGCCCGGCAGAAATGGGTAGTGCTTGTCTACCTGATCGGCTTACTGCTGTTCGTGAACCTACCACGCGGGGTTCGGTCGGGTATCACCAACCACGACCGTGTGCTGCTCCGCACCGATCCGTCGGCGGCTGCGCCCGTCGCTGAAGTCATTAGCCGGGGCAACAAACTCAATATTCTCGGTAGCCGCGATATCTACCTCCGCGTCCGCTGGCACAATCAATGGTACTACGTCCGTCAAGATCAGGTGTGGGTGATTTGAGTGACTGAATAGGTAGGAGCGACCGGCGCCAGCTCATTCAATCATTCTATCACCGCGCGGGCGGCCCCGTCAACAATTCTATCACTTCTTCAATGGTGAGTTTTTCTCCTTAGCCAACGTGTTGTAGACCAGCTTGTCCATGAAGCTGGGGAGGAGTTTGTTTAGAAAGACGGTGAGTTTCCCCTGACCCGTCAGAATCAGTTCGCGTTTGCGGGATTTGACGGCGCGGAGAATATGGTCGGCGCATTCTTCGGCACTCATCATGCTTTCTTCGTCGCGCATGGTTTCGCCTTTTGCCTGCCCATGAGCGTCGAGGGCGGCCACGCGAATGTTAGACGCCGTAAAGCCGGGGCAGGCGGTCAGCACGTGGACACCGGTGTGAAGCAGTTCAGTACGGACGGCCTCCAGAAAGCCGTTCATGGCAAACTTGGATGCTGAATAACCAGCGCGGACGGGCAGCCCCCGGAACCCGGCAATGGACGAAATGCCGACAATCGATCCCTTACTTTGTGTGATGTAGGGCAGGGCATAGCGTGTGGCATACACCGTACCCATGAAGTTAATGTCCATCACCTTCTGAATCACGGCCGGGTCGGTGTCGATTAGCATGGAGCGCATCGAAATACCGGCGTTATTGATCAGAACGTCGAGTTGGCCGAAATGGGCGATGGTCTGGTCAATCAGTTGCTTTACGTCGGCTTCGACGCTGACGTCGGCAGTGAGGGCCAGGACGGTAATACCAGCCTGTTCGAGTTCGGTCCGGACGGCGTCGAGGGCGGCTGCCTTGCGGGCACAGATGGCAATGCGGGCCCCCGCGCGGCCAAAGGCAAAAGCAAGTGCTTTCCCAATACCCGACGACGCGCCGGTAATGAGTACAATCTTATCGTTCATGTCGGGCGAAGATACGCGTCTGCAGTCAGCGAATGAGCGTGACTGGTCCTTTAAAGGTGCGTTTTGTCGTTTGCATCAGGTAATAGTAGGTGCCAATCGGCATATCGGCCCCGTCCCAGACAAATTTCGGGTCTTTCGAGGTGAACACCACCCGGCCGTAGCGATTACTGATTTCGATGGCTTTGAACTGCTCGGCACAAGCGTTTGCTGGTAAGTTCTTAACGGTAAAGACGTCGTTCATGCCATCGCCATTTGGTGTAAAGACGTTCGGAACGGTGATCTCAGCGTCGACGGATTCATCTTTCAGGACGAATGTGACGGTCGTAGCGGCTATGTGCTGTGGTTGACACGACCGGTCATCAACGGCAAAATCAACGACAAATGTGGCTTCGGATTTGCCAGCCAGCAGGTCGCAGGTGGGCTTCCAGTCGAAAGGGGAAGTCAGGGAGGCCCGGCCAGTTTTTCCCGTAAAGTTCATTCCGATCGCTTTTATGTCGAATCCCCGGCCGACGCCCGTCATTCGTAGCGTGTCGCGATCGGGGTCATCGCCCGTCACCATGAACGAACTGCTACCGGCCTGCGGGTCGGTGCTGACAACCAGTGTGACTGTCGACTGGGCCAGTGAGGTCAGGATGCTGGGTGGCTGGCTAGGTAAGCCTACGGCCCCCAGGTTGACTGTGACGGTATCGCGCAGGTTGCCGTTGCAGCGGTTGTCGGTCACGATGAAATCAACGAGGTATTCCGACCGGGTTGCGTCGGTGCAGGTAGGTTTCCAGACAAACGGGCTCGCTACTTTTCCCACGCCTGATGCGGACCCGAACGACATGCCTGCCTGCGCCAGCGTGAAGCCACGGCCAACAGCCTGAATGCTGATGTTGTCGTTGTCGAGATCGGTGCCGAAGGCGCTGAAACTGAGTGATGTGCCAACTGTTATGCGTCCACGGTTGTCGGTTAGGTTAGTCGTTGCTTTCGGCTTGTTGTTAACCGAGCCAATGAGTTGCAGGCGGACCGTCAGTGTGTCGCTCAGCCCCTGTGGACAGCCTTCGTCGGTAGCCCTGATCAGCAGCGTGACCGGTCCGCCGTTACCCACACAGCGCCCGAAGCAGAACTTTGTTTGCAGCGTATCAGTCGTGGTTCGGGTCTGGAGAACGCCGGGCGTCAGCGTCAACCCTGGCAAGGAGCCGCTCATGTTCGTGATTGTGATGCGTTGGTTAGCCTGCGCGTCGGTTACGTACAGGTTTAGGCAGTTTGTATCGTTCTCCGCCAATGTTATCAAGGTACCCTCCTTGTAGAAGCCGGATTGGCCACTCGTCTTGAGCAGTAACTGAGGTGGGTCGTTTTTGGGGCAGTCGATTACTTTTAGTTGGAAATCGCGCCGAACACGCCCGATGCGGACACCCTGGCGGTACTCATCGACTTCGACGGAAAAGACAAACAGCCCGGCCCGGTCGGCAGTGACGCTTAGCAAACCCGTCCGGGAATTAATCTGCAACGGAACCGTGCCGGGAATTTCATTGGCCGTCGAAATACCTGGCATCCAGCGTACGTCGGGGTAGGGGCCGGGGTTGGCAAGCGGTAAATAACCCGGACCCGGTATGCCTGGATTCGGTAACTGGGCCGTACTGAACCCGTTGTAAGGTGTTACCAGCTTGTAGGTCAGGCTATCACCATCGGGGTCTTTCGCGCCGAAATCGAACGTAAAGGGCCGACCAATGCACAGGTAGTCGCCTTTCGCAACGCCGAACACGGGGGATGAGTTGACATAAGGAGTGGTGCCGACATAGGGAGCCGGGAACTCTAAATAGAACGCAGAACCGGCTGCGCCAGGAGCGACAATGTTAGAGATGACCCCATTGCGGCAACACCGTTCCCAGCTCATGTAATAACCACCAGGATCATTCAGCGCCTGTGACAATGTCACGTCAGTGCTGTACCGAATAAGCCTCGTTTGCACGTCAGCGCGGGCGCAAGTCGCGTTGGTATAAACGACGTTCTGCGCGTTCTGTCGGTACAGCTCTACATTACCGACCAGCACGTTGTCGCGTTTACGAAATACGAAGACCATCACTGATTGATCTTCTGCCTGCGGATTACCATTGACAAGGTCAAAGTACAGATTGAGACTGATGCGGTGCGTGGCTGAACTGCCCGTCAGTCGCTGTAGTTCCAGTTCTCCGCCCACAATATGCGTTGCTCGTGCCGCTCCACTACCAACCAGCCATAGACCGATCAGCATACTTATCCACCCTACGAACCGGTACATGTTGTGCATAGAAAAGGGTTTACTCGTTATCGTATTCGGTGTACAGTATACTGTTTACGGTTTACTTCTGACGGTGATCACAGGCTTAGTTGCTGCGTATAATCAGTCGATTGAATACCCATCACACGATAAGCGCTATCTGCTGACAACCGTAAACCGAAAACTGTATACTGACAACCGTAAAAGGCTATGTAAATTAGCGGTTTTTTGAGACAAGTATGCGGAGAAAAAATCATAAAGCTCCCGAACGACTATACGCTGTAACGGTCGCTGATGTGGCGGCCGAAGGCAAGTGTATCGTGCGGACCGAGGAGGGCGTCATTTTTGTGGAAAATCCCACGGGCGGGCCGGGTGTTGCCCCCGGCGACGTGGTCGACCTGCGGGTTACGAACAAGAAAAAACAGTACCGCGAAGCCGTAGCTGAGCGGGTCATTGAGCGGTCGGTGTTGCGGACCGATCCGTTCTGTGAGCACTTCGGTACCTGCGGAGGCTGTAAGTGGCAGCACATTCAATATGACGAGCAACTGCGTTTCAAGCAGCAGCAGGTCGTCGATCACCTGACCCGGATTGGGAAGGTTGCGCTGCCGACGATTCGCCCGATTCTGGCGGCTCATCCGACCGAGTACTACCGTAACAAGCTGGAATTTACCTGCGCGGATGGCCGTTGGCTGACGCAGGCCGAAGCTGCCACTGACTTGCCGATGGACCCGCGTGCCGTAGGCTTTCACGTACCGGGCCGATTCGACAAGGTGCTGCCAATTCACCATTGCTACCTACAACCTGATCCGTCGAACGCCATTCGTCAGGCGGTTACGGACTACGTGTTTGCTAATGACATGAGCCTGTACAACCTGAAGCAGCACGTAGGTTTCCTGCGGACGCTGATCATTCGTACGGCTGGTGGGCTGAATGGCGCACCGGGGCAGGTGATGGTAACGGTTCAGGTGGCACAGGACAACCCCGAACTACTGGATGGGCTGCTGAGTTTTCTGCAGCGCGAATTCCCGCAGATTACGTCGCTCAACTATATTCTGAATACCAAGAAAAACGATAGCTACCAGGATCAGACGGTAATCAACTGGGCGGGCAAGGCGTATATCGAGGAGTTTATGGACGATGGCAGCGGTTCGCCCCTGACGTTCCGGGTTGGGCCTAAATCGTTTTATCAGACCAACGCGCAGCAAGCCTATAACCTGTACAAGGTAGCCCGCGACTGGGCGGGTCTGACTGGTAACGAACGCGTCTACGACCTGTACACCGGCACCGGTACGATTGCCTTATTCGTTGCCCGCCGGGTGCGTGAAGTTGTCGGTGTGGAGTATGTCGAAGCCTCCGTTGCCGATGCCCGAATCAACGCGCAGGTCAATGGAATCAGCAACGCCAGCTTCCACGCGGGGGATATGCGCGACGTACTGACCGACGCGTTCTTCGATCAGCACGGCCGCCCTGACGTCGTTATTACTGACCCGCCCCGCGCCGGTATGGACGAGGCCGTGACGCGTCAGCTGCTTAAAGCTGCGCCCGAGCGTATTGTATACGTAAGCTGTAATACGGCTACGCAGGCACGCGATCTGGGTATTCTGGACGAAGCCTACGCCGTTACCGACGTACAGCCCGTCGATATGTTCCCCCACACGCACCACGTCGAAAACGTGGTGCTGCTGACAAAGCGGTAGCCGTAAAAGTAGAAAAGGGGCCCGTGTCAAAACGGGCCCCTTTTTGTTGGTTAACAGCTAATCAGAACGGTGTCTCCTTGCTGGGATCGGCGTTGCCGAAATTAGAGAGGTCGTTGGCTTTGCTGCGGAAAACGTTGCCGCCGGCTGGGGGTGCGTCGAAACTGTTCAGACCATTGACTTCGGGGCTAAATCCCTGGGTTGCGACTGGTTCGAAATACGAATCGAGGTCGCAGAACTTGGTGAACTTACCGACAAAGCGAAGCTGTACCGTATCCAGCGAACCACTCCGGTTTTTGGCAATAATGACTTCGCCGACACCGACGGTCGAGTTGCCGTTTTCGTCCTGTGTAATGTTATAATATTCAGGACGGTAGAGAAAGCAGACCATATCAGCGTCCTGCTCGATAGAGCCCGATTCCCGAAGGTCAGACAGTTGCGGTTTTTTGTCGCCACCCCGCGTTTCCACGGCCCGACTCAACTGCGACAGGGCAATAACCGGTACGTTCAATTCTTTGGCGAGGTTTTTCAACGCCCGCGAAATCGATGCGATTTCCTGTTCGCGGTTTCCCCCGGCCCGGCCGCTCGAATCACCCGACATCAGCTGAAGGTAGTCGATAACGACCATCTGAATATCGTGCTGCGCTTTTAGCCGGCGGCACTTGGCTCGCAGTTCCAGAATAGAAAGGGCAGGTGTATCATCGATAAAAATAGGCGCTTCGGTCAGACGCTGAATCTTGTGGTGAAGCTGCGTCCACTCGTGCGGGGCCAATGTTCCTTTCCTGATTTTCTCCGAATCGATCTCCGCTTCGGCCGAAATCAGACGGTTGACCAACTGCACCGACGACATCTCCAGCGAGAAAATAGCCACTGGTTTGCCGTGGTCGACAGCCGCATTTCGCAGGGCTGACACGACGAATGCGGTCTTTCCCATGGCTGGTCTAGCGGCTAAGATGATCAATTCGGTCGGTTGCCAGCCGGAGGTAACGCGGTCGAGGTTGGTGAAGCCGGAGGGTACCCCGGTCAGGCCTTCCTGGTTCTTCTTGGTTTCGAGTTCGTTTAGCGCCTGCCGCACAATCGTACTCATGTCGGCATAGTTCTTCTTGATGTTCGATTCCGAAATCTTAAAGAGCGACTGTTCGGTACGGTCAAGCAGTTCGAAAACGTCGGTCGTGTCCTCATACGCATCGCGCAGGATGGTCGACGACATAGCAATCAGGGCCCGTTTCAGCGCCTGCTCCGATACGACGCGGGCGTGGTACTCGATGTTGGCCGCCGAGTTGACCCGAAACGTCAGTTCCGACACGAAGCCACCCCCGCCGACCAGTTCGATCTCGCCCGTTTTGCGCAGTTGCTGCGTCACCGTCAGCAGATCGATTGGATCGGAGTTACCGAATAGCGTCAGAATGGCATTGTAGATGCGTTGGTGCGCGTCTTTGTAGAAGGTGTCCGGCTTGAGAATGTCGACTACAGACGAGAGCGCATCCTTTTCGATCATGAGGGCACCCAGTACGGCCTCTTCCAGATCGAGCGCCTGCGGGGGTAATTTCCCTAGCCCGGTGTCGAGCCATTGATTACCAGCCTGTTGGCGATTGCCAGCAAAGCCTTGCTGCTTGCGGAAGTGCTGATTGGGGCGTGGGTTGTTCTCCATGATCTACTGCAAGTTTACAAAATTCGGGCCCGCAGGACAAGCCTTGCTCAGCAAACAAAGGGGGTAATCGACATACCAGGTAGTCATAACATTCTGGTAATGTTGCAACTACCACGTCAAAAAAAACAGACGGGAACAGCGAACAGGCACGCATTACTGTATGTGGAGAGAAACGCTTGTATAACGTCGTTGTGGCTGGCGGCTTCCAGCCCGCGTCAGCCACAACGACGAAAACAAATTCGTTCGGATTGTATGCAACAGAATCAGCACGCTTGATTGTCTATCTAAATGAGCGCGCCGAGATTGTTTTTCATGTACGTATTCGTATAACCTGTTCGTAGTCGTATGAACCTCAGAAAAATAAGTGGCCTGTATGCTATACTTGCATTGGGTTTTGTTGCCTGCAATCCGGTAACTGACAGGCAGCCTGTGCCGTTAGATGGCGTATCTCCTGACGCCATCCGGGCCGTAACGAGTCGATTTCCACAGGCAAAAGAAATGATTTTCACTTCCCTGGAGAAAGACAAGGTCTGGCAGGTGAATTTCAGACAGCAGCAAGCACAGTACAGGGCTGTCACCAATCAGCAGACAGTACTGCTGGCCGATCAGCTTGCCACTCAGGCGGTGCCCGACTCACTGGCTTCGTTGGTCAATAATACGGTTATCAACGGCGGAACCTTTAGCAATCTGCGCGCGGAGACCTACCTGTGGTATCGGGACAGCGCGAGCGCTGACCGATTCGTCTTTGCGGATTATAATTGGCAGGGGACACGTTATACCGTCCGCTGGACAATAACCAATATCAAGGGTAGCATAACGTATCTGCTGGAGATGATGCCGTATTATCAGCTCGAATACCGTACCGCAAGCCAGCTCGATTTACCAACCAGTATCCAACAATCGATCGGCGAACAACTGACCAGCTTCGATCATGCGATCGTTCGGGTCGATGGGCAGGGCAAGAAGCGTTATTCGGTCGCAGGCCAACAAAAGGCCAGCTTTGTCAGCCTGACCTATGATGACGCTGGCACGCTGATTAGTAATTCCGGTAATCAGCAGCGCCTAGCCAGTATCGGTCAGCTTCCGGCAGGGCTTCAAAACTACATTCGGGATGCGCCGGAACTGGTCGGTTTTGGTCTGTCTGGTCAGTTTGCCGGTATAACGAAGTCGACGGATAAGGGAGCAGATACTTATTCCGTGGTGCTGCAGAAGGGGCGGCAGACCTGGTTTATGGTCTTCAGTAGTGAAGGTCAGTTACTCTCCCGGTCGTACCTGAATCTGGTGTAATACAACCGTTACCCGCTACTCACCTGCTCATTCCGGATGGCGCTCTTTGGAAAACATACCTATGCCGACTTAACGCAATTGGTCCGTGCCTGTCAGGCGCAGCGGCCAAAGGCTCAGCGTCTGTTCTACGAACGATACAAACGGCGTATGATGGGTATCTGTATCCGCTATGCGCATACCGAAGTCGAAGCGCAGGACATTCTTCAGGAAGCGTTCATCAAGATTTTCAGCCATATCCATACGCTCGAAAAGCCGGATTCTGCTGATGATTGGGTGAAGTCGATTGTGGTTCGGACGGCTATCAACTACTATCACCAGGCTAATCGACGGCAGGAACGCTTTGTGGCGTACGATCAACTGACCGACGAGCCGGTGAGTGATGATTACGAAGAGTGGCTTACGCAGCACAACGCCGAGACGTGGGTACTGCTATTGAGTCAATTGCCTGATGCGTACCGGCTGGTAATCAATCTGTATCTGATTGAAGGGTACACCCATGCCGAGATCGCCCGATTGCTGGGTGTACCCGAAGCAACGGCCCGGTCGCAGTATAGTCGGGGCAAACAGCTACTTGTCAACTTATTGAAAAAAAACGGGACTGAACGTCATGAACTCTTCGGATGAGGATAAGGACAAGTTGCTGAGTAAGCATCTTCAACATGTGTTTAGCGACTTTGAGCATGACCCGCCCCCCGGAACGGGTAGGCCAATCTGGCAAGCTATACCCCGACGAACAGCTGTCTATCGATGGCTGGCCGTTGGGAGCATGGTTCTGTTGTTACTGGTTGGAGCGGGTCTGTACGTCATGTCTCCTGAGCGTGGTGCGCATGGCAGCGAATACGGCCGGCTCGGGACGCATCGGGTCGATCGTCACAAGCATTCTGCACCATATGGCCTGCGGAAACGGGGACGGACAACCGAACAGAACCGTGTCTATTCGGGACAAACCTACCCGGATGGTAACACGCCGGATCGATCGCGTCTGGCTGGCCAACCGGCAGTTCAGCCGATCGGTGAACGGGTTAAATTTGCTCAAGGAAAAACGGTGCGTCCTGGCCGTGAGCGATCACAGCCTGCGAGAGCAGTGATTGGCTGGCTAGCGCAAAAGGTATCGAAACGGACAACACGTCACTCGATGAATAAACCTACTGCGTCAGCCACAGGACCGATTGCAGCTGCAGCCGAATCGGTTGCTGGCGAGTATCGTAACGTACAACCGGTAGCCCCAATTTCATATGCTACGCTACGCGAGCGATCTATACAGAGCAAACGGTCGGTCTACTGGCCACTGACACTGGCTGCGTCGGCTACCGTTGACCGGAAGTCGTTATCGGTCCGCCCACGGGTGTTTTTTGGCGTGACGCCTGTGAGCAGCTATCAGCGGATGACGATCGTAAATACGCCCGAAACCTACGTGCAGCACGTAGCAGCGCCGTCGGCCTTCGCTGCGTCGACTTGGGGCTATCAGGTGAGCGGAGGCATCGAATGGAAGCAGACGACCATTCAGCTTTCAGCAGGTACTATCCGGCGCTGGGCTTATTACGGCGTGGCGGATGGGCGCTTTAGCGTTACGCCTGCCGAGACAAATCAGTACGAGATCAGGCGCTTGGATCAGCCTGTTGCCGAGAGCGAATCGCTGCGTTTGCTAAGCGCCGGTATGAACCAGCAAATCAGGGTTGGCCGGGCGCACAGTCCCTACTTTACCCGGCTAGGCGGAAGTGCTTCCTACGTACCGGCCACCGGTCAGTCGCTGGCATGGGTTACGGCTTCAGCGGGGCTGACTTTGCCGGTTGCGAATACCTACCAGCTGCAGGTAGGACCCACCCTCGAATATGGCCTGAGCCGACTCTGGAGCAATGAGCGCCAGTTAATTATCTACCCGTATCTGGTAGGTGTCACCCTGTCTTTACATACTCAACGGCCCTGATCAGGCCGACATACATCACTTGTTTTACCCGTAATCAAACCACGTATGCGTTATCTGTCTCGCCTGTCTAGTTTTGGTTTTCTCAGTGCCTTGTTAATCAGTGTACTAAGTTGTCAGCAGCTATCGCCGATCGAACCGGCGGGTAGACCCCGTCAATTGCCTGAGACAATCGTTTACCACGCAGAAGGCGGACTGGCTCATCTGGTTTATCAGTCCCGCTTCACGTATTCGGCCGACAACGAATTGCTGTCGATTCGGGATTCGCTACTGAGTACGTCGATCGCGCAGTCGCCAAGTAAACCGTGGGTGCAGTTTCAATACGCCAACCATCGATTAAGTCAGATTGACCTGCCGGCGGTCAGCGTTATCTCGGACTCGGTCAATCAGTTTCCGTTCACGGTGCCGGCCCGTTATGACATACGCTACGAAGACCGGTACCTGCTGGGGCAGCTTGTCGTGAATGGGCGTCCTGTGCGACAGACCCGCATCGAATTGGATGCGGCTGGTTTTCCGGTGAAGAAACAGGTGCGTATGGGCCGCCTTTTCCTGGATGGACAGGGGCATTATGACGTTCAGGCCGCCGTCGAAGCGGGCGTGACAAGGGCTTACGATATGGGCCAACAGATTGTTAACGAGCTATACGATACGCACGAAAACATCTTTGCTGACTCACCGACCTACCAGATACTGGATGCATTGCTGACCGGTACCGACGCCGACAAAGCTGTTTCGACCGGCTTGGGTGGGCTGGACAACGCGCTGTTGACCAACAATCGGCTCAGTCGTACTGTGCGCTGGTGTGATACGAAAGGGGATTGTGGCGATACGTATACCCGGCACTACGAAACGCTTCAGGTCAACGAATGGGGTTTTCCGACTAAACGAAACACGGTATTCGGCGCAATGGGTACATACTATTATACCATTACCTATACCGCTGTTAGGTAGCGCGTAGCAGGTCATTGTGCCTGTTCAAGCTGTTTGTAGCGAATGAACTAACGATTTTTAACTTTAAACGAGCGGGCCTATACGATAACGATAGGGCGGGAGGGCTAACGGTCAGGCCAATACATAATGGCCGTGAATAAATCCTGTAGTTTCCGGGAATCAGTCCGTATCAAACAAAACGGTGTGTAGTGAATAAATTTCCGGTAAGTGGTGTTATATGCGTAGCGAAATCGCTTACTTTTCGGAATCACCTTTAAACGCAACGTATCGTTTGGTCGAAAAAGTCATCACCCTCGACAACATCTCGCTCATCGACTTTCTGGGCGTAGAGAATACGAATATCAAGGAAGTAGCTGCGGCCTTCCCCATGAGTAAAATTATTTCGCGCGGTAACGAAATCCGAATCAAAGGCACGACGCCCGAGATTGCCCGGATCAGCGACATTCTGGAGTCGTTGCTGGAGCACTATCAGCGGTATGGCAAGATTACGCACGACAACGTACAAAGCTATTTAAGTCAGGGTGGAGCCGCGTCTACCGGCACGGTGCCACCAGTGCCGCCTAACGATGAGGAGGTGCTGGTGTACGGTAACCGGGGTGTGGTTGTACGGGCAAAAACAGAAAACCAGAAAAAACTGGTTGAAGCGGCTGAGAAGTACGATCTGGTGTTTGCTACCGGTCCGGCAGGTACGGGTAAGACCTATACTGCCGTGGCCATTGCCGTGCGGGCGCTGAAGAATAAGGAAGTCAAAAAGATCATTATTACCCGGCCGGCCGTGGAAGCGGGGGAGAATCTGGGCTTTCTGCCAGGCGATCTGAAAGAGAAAATCGATCCGTATCTGCGGCCGATCTACGATGCGCTGGACGATATGATTCCGGCCGAGAAGCTGAAGCTGTATCAGGAGAACCGGATTATTGAGATTGCTCCACTGGCATACATGCGCGGCCGAACGCTCAACAATGCGTTTATCCTGCTCGATGAAGCACAGAACACGACGCCGATGCAGATGAAGATGTTTCTGACCCGTATGGGGCCATCGTCGAAAGCCATTATTACCGGCGACAAGTCGCAGATCGACTTGCCGAATAGGCAGAAGTCGGGTCTGGTCGAGTCGATCGACATCCTGAAGCCTATAAAGGGCATAGCATTTGTGGAACTGGATGGTAGTGACGTCGTTCGTCACCGACTCGTGCGTGAAATTATTACGGCTTATGAAAAAGCGGGGCAATAGCCTGAGCGATGTAATACCGAAAACCGGCTGGTCTGTACTGGCCGGTTTTTGCGTGTCTTTTTTTACCGCTACGAGCCTGCTGGCGCAGTCGGCAGAACCGTATCAGCAACGCTGCGGTAGCGCAGAATATGAAAGGCTGGTGCTTCAACTGCGCGATCCGAATCGACAGCGGAATATACAGCAGCTGAATCAGCAGCTTAACCAGGTACAGACGCAGCAGAAGTTTCTGCGTCAATCGGCTAATCAGACCATTTACCGTATTCCGGTGGTGGTACACGTCATCCACAGCAACGCGTCGGGAACCGTTGGTGGAGCCAACAATGGCAACATTTCCGACGAGCAGGTAGCTTCGCAGATCCAGGTTCTGAACGAAGACTACCGGCGGCAGGTGGGCACGCCCGGTGAAAATACGACGGCCCTCAGTGCCGATGCCGGGATCGAGTTTTCCCTTGCCACGCGCGACCCAAACGGAAACGCCACCTCGGGCATCACCCGCCATTACTACGACCAGAAATCGTCGTTCGACGTCTATACCGATGATTTGACCTTGTCGAATATCGCCTACTGGCCCAGCAACCGTTACCTGAACATCTGGGTCACGACGCTCGACAACAATTTTCTCGGCTTTGGTCAGTTCCCCACCGCTGCCGATACTATCCAGGGATTACCAACTAGCCAGAACGAACGTATCGACGGGTTAATGGTCGACCACAAGTTTTTCGGACGGCAGACGGGCACCGCAACGAGCAGTCTGTATGGCTATGGGCGAACCGTGACCCACGAGATTGGGCATTGGCTGGGTCTGATTCATACATGGGGTGACGGCGACGGCTGTGCGGAAGACTATGTCTACGATACACCGCCAACCAAAGGGTCGAACCAGACGACGC
>JAKONH010000159.1 GCA_022702045.1 Spirosomataceae bacterium | reverse complement strand
CGCCAACAGAACCAAATACTGCAAACCGTAAACTGAATACCGATTTTGTCTCTTTCCGATCAACTTACCGATATTCTCAACAGCCTGGGCGGTTTTGGCCCAGAGTTATGGCTGTCGGTAGCGTTCTGTGGCCTGCTGCTGGCTGAACTGCTCCTGCTGCGCACCAATGTGGGCGTTCGGCGTCGGTGGCTGGCGGGCCTCAGCATTGGTAGTTTGATCGTAGCGGGCCTTTGGGCTGCGGCCTTGCCCACGCGGGGATTTCTGTTCACACACCTGCTGTTCGTCGACAATCAGGCGATTTATTTCCAACTGATCATTGCGCTAAGCGCCGTGCTGGTGCTGGCTTACGAAGCGTCTGTCAACAGCGCGGCTGACAGACCGGTCGGTAACCGATTACCCGTGGAATGGTATTCACTGGTACTGGCGATGACCCTCGGGATGTTCCTGATGACGCTGTCGGTTAATCTGCTGAGCATCTACCTGAGCATCGAACTGGTATCGATCTGTTCGTACCTGCTGACTGCGCTCAACGCCGACCGGAAAGCATCGGAGGGCGGTATCAAATACCTGCTGTTTGGCGCTGTCAGTTCGGCAATTATGCTCTATGGTATGTCGCTGCTGTACGGCATGACCGGAACCCTCGATCTGACCGCTGACAATTTCGGCATCGGTCTGGCGCAGCAGGACGCCCCGATAGCGACCGTAGCGATGCTACTTACGCTGGCAGGACTACTGTTTAAACTCGCGGGTGTACCCTTTCACGTCTGGACACCCGACGCCTACGAAGCGGCCCCTGTCCCTGTCGCGGCTTTTTTCTCCGTCGCGCCCAAAGCAGCCGCCGTGCTGGTGTTCCTGCGTCTGGTGTCGGCTCTACCAGTCGATGGGTCGGCGGGGGGAGCGACGATTAATGCACTGCAAACGCCACTGGCCATACTGGCGCTGGCGGGTATTCTCATTGGCAACCTGACGGCCCTACGCCAAACCGATGCAAAACGGCTACTGGCCTATTCGAGCATCGCCCACGCTGGTTTTTTACTGGTCGGCGTTGTCGCACTGAATCCGGCCGGTTTCAATGCCGTTCTTTTCTACGCAGGCACCTACCTGTTTATGTCGCTAGGTGCGTTTTTTCTCATCGACTTGCTGGCCCGCAGTCAGCATAGCGATTCGCTTAGCATGGATCAGTTTGCCGGACTGGGTTCCCGCCAACCCCTACTAGCGGTGTCGCTGACGATTATCATGCTGGCCCTGACGGGACTCCCCCCAACGGTGGGCTTTACAGCCAAACTACTTTCGTTCAGCGCCTTGTTCGACGCCTATCAGCGCAGCAGCAATCCGTGGCTGCTTACGCTTTTCGGACTGGGCTTGCTCAACGCTCTGATCTCACTGGTGTATTATGTGCGGATTCCGTTTCTGCTCTTTTTCCGACCCGCACCGGCGGACCTTACTACTCCCGCTTCGCTCCCCCGGTTTGCCACCGGTCTGTCGGTAGCGCTGGCGCTAATCACGCTGTTACTCTTCCTTCGCCCCGACCTGCTTACCAACTGGATTGCTAACCTGTAAAGCTTTCTGGCTTCACCTGATTTAGACCCGCTCAGTCGAGTATTGACTGAGCGGGCTTTCTTTTTGCGTTCCCTCAATCACTTTTTACCAACGTGCGCAATATACCGATGGCTATCGGGTGTCATCGGCAAATACAATCCCGTATGTGATATACCATATAATTAATATCATATGCTCGTACCATAAATTCAGTAACCGACTGCTTAGCTTTCGGTGTCTTACGACAACAATCAACCAATTCAACCAACTCCATGAAAAACATGTACACCAGCGTACTCAGCCGATGGCTGTTTATGCTATTCCTGCTCAGCAGCCAAGCCCTGCTGGCACAAACCGCCCCCACTATCCAGTGGCAGAGATTTTATAGCGGTCCTGCGAAGCAAACCCCCAACGGTGACTACCTCATAGCTGGCGGAAACGTAATTCGCCTAGCTAGCGATGGTACTCAGAAACAGGTTATTAATTTAGCTACTTATTCCGCTGTCGATCTCGTTTTATTGCCCAATGGTAATAGTGTAGTTCTAGCGCGCGACGGCAATTATTATTACAAATGGGCGCTTATTCAGCTTAGCGCGGATGGCACTATTCTTTGGACAAAGCCATTCGCTGACTACACAAGTCCAAATGGTGGCTATCCGCAACGAACACCAATTACTGTTATCAAAGGTACGGATGAGGGCTTTGTGGTGATAGGTAGCGTCTCGTACGGTCGTAACGGATCGGGGACGGAACTGTATAAATTCGATAATACCGGATCACTTACCAAGCGGCCCAATGTTTCGTACGCAAACGAGTTTCCACCTAGTTCCGTAGCTAATCAAATTATCCCAACGCGTGACGGTGGTTATCTAATTGTCGGTAGCACCAGAAGCGCCCCTATACCTGATGATAGAGGCATAGGGTTGACTTATCCTCGCGGTTGGGCAGCTAAGCTAAATGCCAACATGGACCAGGTGTGGACAGATCGGTACGACTTTGCGGGTGGCTTCTCCGACGTTATTGCCAGCCCGTTTAACGCCGATGCATTTATAGCCGCCGGTTCAAGCACCGACGGTAAAGCTACTGTGACGCTGGTTATCAGTCCTACAAATTCCAACGTTAATAACACAGGTGGGACATCCAGACCGAAGCTATCTTATACGACGCTAACCAACTACCCTTACGAAGGTTCAACAACCAGCATATCTTCCAGTGTCAGAATTGTAAGCGGCAACGCCACCAGTTTCGAAGTAGCAGACGGAGCAGATCAACGAGCAGGTGATATCCGTATTGCTAGTTTTGGGTCAGCCAATCAGACGAGGTGGACCAAAATAATAGGCGGTACTGCTGCAGACATCGTTAACAGTGCTATTACCACTCAAGATGGCGGCTATCTACTGTCAGGCCTGACGCAGTCGAACGACGGCGACATACAGGGAAATATGCCTAA